>JAEWSK010000311.1 GCA_023398345.1 Armatimonadota bacterium
CAAGGTCAAACTGGGGCTTCTGCCAAAGAGCGCTTTGCAAAAGTATCAGAAGGCGGCAAAAGCGCCAAAGGACGAAAAAAGTGCGGCGGGTTCGACTCGCGACTAATCCTGTAACCCCAGTATTTATGCTACTTTACTCTGAGGGTGTTACCCTCAGACTCCCATAAGGGGCGCTGCCCCTTAACCCCGCTGGGGACTCAGTCCCCAGACCCCGTATGCGTAAATTGCAAGACCCCCGACGGGGGTCTTGCAATTTACGAGTCTGAAGGTAAAGGAAACTTTGTTTCCTTGCAGAGTCACCAGACAGAGTCTCTGATGGGGATTGGGGCAAAGCCCCACATCAAAACTACAAGCCCTGCAAAGACACCGCGTCGGGTAGGACAAGGGCGCGGAACAGTGAATTATTCTCAAAATATGTGCTGCTTATTGCGTTTATCAGCACAAACTCTGGTTGAGAAGGTGGAGTGATGCCGGGACAGAAGACCTTCACGCCGATATTACCCGAGCCGTCGTTACAGTTCGATCCATCGTCTATATAAAAGAAGTTTTCGCCGCATGCAGTTACGCTTCCGCAGACTCTAACCAGCAGCCCTATGTTGTTCAGTCCATTTGCTGGAATTAATTCAGTTGTGCCGGATTGCTTTACCCATTTGTACTCCATCACGGCGATCTGTTGTCCGAACGCGGCCCCGCCGAGTGCGCCCATTTTGAGCGCATATGGGCCGATATCAGCTCCCGTGCCGAGCGGTATTGTCGTCTCTGCGTCTATGACCCTCTCGCCGTTGACTGTGCCTATGACACCGGTAATGTCAACAAGCTCAGATTGATAAATGCCTTGAGTAGATGTCACTTTTATGCCGGCTCGTCGATTGGGTTCCTCTATGTAGGTGAAATCATATAGTGAGCAGGTTACTACTTTTCCTGCAACTCGAATTATAGTGCCGTCGCTCATTGCTTTTGCTTGGGCTATGCCGACAGTCGGCACAACAGAAAACGGTGCGTCGGAAGTGTCTGTTATATCTTTGGCGGTATGGCTGGCACGCACGCGATAGCCATGACTTCCGGGCAGGCCCGTCGTATCCCAATCAAACGATCCGTCATCATATGCCAGCGATTCAGCCCCGGGGACTTGTGTCCAAGTGCTATTTAATCCGGTGCAATACTCAAGCTTGATCGTTTCGGAACCGCTCCAACTGCCCTCGGCCGTAAATATTACGGCAATATGGTCGCCTGATTCATATGTTTCACCGCCATTGGGGCTGGCTACGAGAATTCTTTTTTCACCAGGCGGCGCGACAAGGGCTTCGCGAATCATAGAATACTGGTCTGCGCTTGGTGTCAGAAACGGGCCGAACATTACAAGTCGTCCTCTGTCGGGCACATCTCGGTATACGGCATAGCTGCGAGTTAAATCGCTGCTTTTGCCGGAGAGAATTACGGCGTCTGAGGGAAGCATATTTACATAGTATTGCGCCTCGTGCAATGTAGAGCTGATTATCTGGTCGATTGAGTATTGAGCAGTTATCGGGTCATTGGCCCATATCTGCTGGTCGTCAGTGCTGGAGTAGTTATCCCAATAGGTGTCATAGCCATTCTTGCCCGTTGATCCTGACCACATCCAACCCGTGTATGCCGCATAGCACACGGAGCTGTCAAGTGTGAGTATTACTTTGCCCGGCTTGAACCATTCGGCGACCGTGTCCAAACTGTTTGTTGGAACCGCATTGTCCGGCAAAACCAGCACGTCTTGATTTGCGAGACCGGTTTGCAGACTCGTCAGCACACTGACTTGAAATCGCCCGTCGGGATCCGCGTTTATAATGTCGCTTAAAAAACTCCAGGCATTGGCATTGATGCCGCGGAAATACGTTGGCTGGGCGGTCGAATTAAATACTGCAACGCAGATTTTTTGAGCAATTACAAAAGAGAAGCATTCACTGGACGGCAGGCGTGAAGTGTTGGCGTTTTGCGACGAGTCAGTCGCGGTGATGAAGTAGTTTATGGCGTCGCCGGAAGTTGTCGGACCGGGAATTTCGGCTTTGTATATGTCATTATTTCCGGCAGACATGACTAGAGTCGTGTATGCGCCGCCATTGATATTGTAATGAAGCGACACGGAATCGATTCCAATGTCGTCAGCTACTGTGGCCTCGACTGGATACGGGCCGAATTTGTTGCCTGTATCGGATAGCGGAGTGTGCTGGATGAATGGTGGCGAAGTGTCGCATATTATGCTAAATGACAGCAAAGAACCGGGCGCGTCTGATGGGTAGGTTGTGCTGCGATTTGAAGCGTCTGTCGCCTCTATGAAGTAATAAATTATTGTTGCGTATGGCTGTGCGGGCAAGTATGCTTCATATGTCGTGCCCGCAGTTTTTGTCATTTGTATTGTCTGGAAATCCGTTCCGCCGGATGTGTTCCATTTTAATACTGGGCTTGTTGATACCAGCCGTGCGATGCTGCTTATATCGGCTTGTACCAGATAGGGCTGATTGGTGATGTCAGTGTCGATAAGCGGCGTGTGCGAAATTACGGGTTCTGAAGGGTACGCTACGGACGGATCGCCGTATAGGTTAAAGACACAGTGGTTCATCCAGATAGTGTTTGGCGTATCGACCATCATGCTAAAATGCGCGTCCCCGCAGGGCATATGGTCTGTTATTAGTTTTGTGGCGTATTGATATGTCATGCCGGCGTTAGAGTCGGTATCTGTATAAATCGTCTCTCCTGGGTAGTACCAAGAGACTCTTGAGGCGCTGTCCGTTGCAATTGCACCTTGCTTAAGAAGCGCAAAGCCGAGATTGCTTTCGTTTTCCGGGTTGCCGTTTAAGCAGGAGCATTGGAATGTAAACGACGGGTAGTCGTCGTCGAGGTATTGACAGTTGCTTGTTTTAAAGACACTTGATGCAAGCGTATCGTTGCCGTGCGTCCACCAAAAATGAAACCCGGCATGCTGGTTCCATGCCGCCAGCACATTTTCATAAGTGCAAGATATATAGTCCGGTGCGGGATCGAGTCCGTAGTTGCTGTCATAGACGCGAGTTGTAGTCATTCCGGCGGGAGTCGCTATTGATGATTTTATTGCCTCGCCTAATTCATAGCCGGGCGTGCTGCTGTCCGAGGGCTTCATGCTGACGAGCACGTTGTGCAGCCACGGCCCATTTATTACGCCGGATTCGTAGTCAATTATCTTTTGTAAAATCGAGTCCAAGCTGGAAAAGTTGCCATAGAATGGAATTCTTCCGACGATTACTTCGGGCAACCGGTCAACGCCTCCCGTGCCGAAATCCGAGTCTTGCTCGCCGAAATAGCCATTGGCGTTTAAGTCCCAGTTGCCGGTTAGGTCAGCATAATAGTAATCGGACGGGGCCTCGCGGTAGTTGTCGGCGCTGTATCTGGGCCAGAGCATTTTCATCGGCACATCGCCGTCGAGTGGCGTCGGATCACCGACCAGCATCACGTATTCGATGCCTTTTGATATGTAGTGTGTTTGAAGGTATGCGCGAATATTATTGGCTGCAATGTCACCCGTTCCGCCGCCCCATTGATTTTCTGTGATGATTTCTACGCTGAACCCTCGGCTGATTTTGTGATTTACAAACGCCTGAATTTTTGAGCTGCCCGAGACTATAGCGGATGTGGTAATAATCACGTAGTTTGCGGTAGATTCTAATGTGTGTGACGCAGAAAGCGCTGTCAAACGGGGGGTTGAATACCAACTCTGCGCCTCTGCATAGTTAGTTGCCAGCGATTTGACCTTATCTACAAATATGTTGTCGGACAATTGCGATGTTGATGCCGTTGTGGCGGACGTCTTATATGATATGGATATGCTACCACCGGTTGTTTGCTCCAATACGCGAGTGAGGGGGTTGTAGCGGAACGGATAGTAGCGAACAGTCGCGATTCGCCACTTTCGGAGGCGTCCGACATCTGAAATTTCGACATTTGCGGCTGGGTAGAAAGCATCTGTGCCATAGACTAGCGAATTTCGGCCCGATTCTATGTTTTTGTTGTTGCCCCAGTCTTGAATTTCGTTGCCGTCAATTGATGCCAAAATTGGTGGGGCCGGCGCTATTTCGCCGTTGATGGCGTAGTTGCTTCGTTTGTCGTCGCAAAGATTTATTGTGACGGAAGACGTGTTAATGTTTGGTGGCAGTATTATGCGAAGTTCTTTATACGGAAGCGCTGGATTGCCGGGAGAAGCGATGTTTGCGAAATCAGATGCTGCTATGTGGATGCCGTCTGGCTGAATTGTAAAAACCGGTGCATATTCAGGCGTCGCCACTGACATGCCATATGACGTGGCCGAAGTCAGGACCATTATCATGAACAGCCAGGCGACTAATCTAATCAATCTAAATGATGCCTCCTATTAGATACTGTCTTTTTTACAGTGCCATTGAATATGAGGCCCAGCTTGCGCCTGTTTCCAGCTTATCTTGAATATTGCCATAAGTCAACCAGCACAACCAAAGATGTTATTCCATGCGGAGAATGAATGCCGGTGACGTACAAAAGAAATCCCGCAGGTCATTTGACCGGCGGGCCGCTTATGAAGGCAAGATGCCTTCTTTGCGGGTATAACCACAACACTTTTATGAAGGAGAAGAAGATGTTTGTCTTCGGTAATATTACTTGCAAGAACTGTGCCAATTCATCTGCATGTGGAATAATTTGCCGCTCACAATGGAGTGTGCGCAGAAAATATGCAAAATATTTTTTTGAGAACCCTAAATAGAATAATGTAACCTGCCGATAAGAATAGAAAGAGTTATATCGACGATAAGGGCAAACTCTTCGAAAGAGGGGGACGCAAAGCCTTCGGAACTAAACTCCGCAAGTTGGGGTATGTTGGCCGGGCTGCCGTTTCCAAGCTTCGGGGTTTGCCTTTTTTGCGTTTGGGCTGTATTATGAAAAGCAACTGCCGAGGCTTCAGTTAAGCTGAGGAGGAATGGCAAGATGAAAATATCTGGCGTGGAATCTATAAAGGCGGCGGTGAACAATACAGCGGCGGAGACAAAAATCCTCCCTGAGAATCGCCCCAAAGGGTTGGTGTCGGCTAAACCTAGATCAGCTGCTGCGCTTTCGCCACTTGAAAAAGGCATGGTGGTGGCGGAGGCGGCGCTAAAGGATGTTCCGGATACGCGCGATCAGATTGTCGATGAGCTCAAAGAGCGGATAATGAAGGGCGAGTATAATGTCAGCGGTGCAGATATTGCTGACATGATGCTTCGAAGGCGTGCGGCAGACAAGATAAGGTAGACGCATGTCTACGTTGTCGATAATGCCAGGACCTCGGCTTGGCCTGAGGCCCTGGTGTTGTGTGTACAGCCAAAGGAGTTCTTGAGTTTGTTGCAGAAGTAACAAATAGCACCTGGTAGGTGGAGATATGAGTTCGGTTTTTGCAGTTGTAAATCAAAAAGGTGGAGTGGGCAAAACTACAACATCTGTAAACTTGGCGGCATGTCTGGCGGCGGCTGGTGAGCGGACGTTGTTGGTCGACACGGACCCTCAGGGCAATGCGACAAGTGGTGTGGGTGTGGTTAAGTCTGAGCTTGAGGCTTGTGTCTATGACGTGCTCATCAATGAAGTCCCGATTGAGCGTGTTATTGTGCCGACTGAAACCAATGGCCTTGACATTGTGCCCGCAAAATTGGATTTGGCTGGCGCGGACATCGAACTGATGTCGAGCATGTCGCGTGAGACGAAGCTAAAGCAGGCTTTGGCGCGTGTGGCTGATAGATATGAGTTTATGATTATTGACTGCCCGCCATCATTGGGCCTGTTGACGGTCAATGTGCTTACTGCGGCGCAGTATGTCATATTGCCGATACAGTGTGAATATTACGCGCTTGAAGGAATCAGCCAACTGCTGAAAACGATTGATCTTGTCCACCAGCACCTTAACCCGAACATTGAAATTGCAAAGGTGCTGTTGACTATGTTTGACTATAGGACGAATCTGTCGCAGCAGGTTGTTGACGAGGTGAGACGGTTCTTTGGCGAGAAGGTCTCGTCTGTGCTGGTTCCCAGAAATGTGCGGTTGAGTGAGGCTCCGAGCCATGGTCAACCAATACTGAGCTACGACCCTAAGTCAAAAGGGGCGGAGGCATATACGAAGTTTTCAGCGGAGGTAGCTACCTTTGGAAAAGAAAGGGCTGGGTAAGGGACTTGGCGCTCTGATTCCTGGCGCAGAGCAAGAGACGCGAGGCGCGGGAACAGATATCGACGTTTCGCGCATTATAGCTAATCCATATCAGCCGCGCGGCGATTTTGATGACGATAAGCTGCAGGAATTGGTTGACTCTGTGCGCGTGCATGGGGTTTTGCAGCCTATTCTTGTGCGGACAAAGGGTGATGGCGGCTATGAATTGGTGGCAGGCGAAAGAAGACTTCGTGCCGCAAAGGTTGCTGGCTTAACTCGAATACCGGCAGTGATAAGGGAACTCACGAATGAGCAAAGCATTAAAGTTGCACTTGTTGAAAACATTCAGCGTGAGGACATAAATGCTATCGATGCCGCGTTAGCATACAAGCGCTTGACTGATGAGTTCGGCCTTTCCCAGGAAGACATTGCGTTTGGAATGGGCAAAAGCAGATCTACCGTGGCAAACACCATTCGCCTGCTAGGGCTGCCTGACCGTGTGAAAGAACACCTCAAGAGCGGAAAAATATCGGAGGGGCATGCGCGCGCAATATTGTCAGTGGCTGGCCAGGCAAATCAAGCCGAGCTTTGCGAGAGAATTGTGGCCGCCGGACTATCCGTTCGGGATGCAGAGAGGCTTGCAAAGACTTTTTGCGAAACTGACCGTGGAACTTTTAGTAATGTTTCACGTGAAACAAACGACGCCCCCATATCTGATGATCCCAATTTGCTTGAGGCTGAATCGCAGCTGCGGAGAATGTTTGGCACTAAGGTTTCCATTGTAAAGAGCAAAGATCGCGGGCGGATCGTGATTGAATTCTATACGGATGATGATCTTGAGCGCCTTCTGCTAATGTTTTGTGGCTAGCTGGCTTTTTATATGATCTGAGCTTGCCCGCAATGAGGTGTGATCTCTACAAAAACGCAACCCCTCGGGGGTTGCGTTTTTGTCAGTGCTGAATGATTCTTGTGTTGCCGATTTAACCAGGATTCATTATATGTCAACCCGCATCTTCGAGACCGATTTCCCACATCCGTTCCAAGTCTTTGCGGGAGTAGCTCCTGAATGCAATCAGTGTGTTTGTGCGAAGTATCCCGTCCATCTTGAGCAGATTCTTAGTGACGACGTCGGCGAGTTGCTCATGCTCTTTTACTCGCACGATTGCCACAAGATCGTAATCTCCCGCTACTGAATAGACTTCGTTTACTCCAGGTAAATCCGCCAACTTTTCAGCGGTTTCTGGGAGCTTGTCACGCTCGCCTTGTATCATTACTATTGCCGTTACCATTGTGTTCCTCCAAAAATTGTCGCTATTTCTCGTTGGATCCATAAATTTTCTCTATTGCCCACTTAGCCGTCTCGCTCAGCATCGCGTTTTGCTCTGAAAGCATTTGCTCAAGTGGCCCAATTGCATCGTTGCATGCGAGATTGCCTGCCGCTAATGCGGCATTGCGTCGGATTCGCGTGCGTCGAATCCAACCGATTGAACTCTGAGCGATATCCTTTATGTATTCAGCTTGGCTAAGAGCTATGAGTGGGATTAGGTCGGGGTATTGGCCTGGGAATGCGCTTTGCGCAAACTCTTGGTTAGTGGGTCTGATAGACGAGTTTTTCGGACAGGCATCTTGGCAGATGTCGCAGCCATAGATCCGATTGCTCATTGCGCCCCGAAGCTCAATAGGAATAGATGTTGATTGCTGAGTAAGCGCTGAAAGGCATTTGGATCGGTCTATAACCCCAGGTGCGACAATTGCATTTGTTGGACATGCATCGATGCAGCGTGTGCAAGTTCCGCATTGCTCAAACCCTTGAGTGTGTCTCTGTAGAATGTCATGCCGCAGTGGTACGTCAGTAATAATTTCACCGAGCGCGACCCACGACCCATACCCATTAACAAACAAGCAACCATTCTTGCCGCGTTGTCCAATTCCAGCGCAGACGGCGAGTCTTCGTTCAGGCAGCGGACTTGTGTCGACACATATTTCTATTCGTGCGCAAGGCTGCTCAGTGCTAATAACCTCCGCAAGGGCCGTCAGTTTTTGCCGCATTACTTTGTGGTAGTCAGCACCTTGTGCAATGCGTGCAACCAGTCCAAAATGTGCGCCATTAGGCTGTGTCTGCTCCGGTGGAAGATACGATATTGCCGCGCAGATTGCGCATCTGCTCCAGTCATATACGCTTCGCACCTCGTCAATCGCAGGTGCAATTCCAACAGCCGCCAGCCCGAGCTGATGTGCTTTATATCTGAGCTTGTCTATTATTTCTAATTGTTTCACGTGAAACACTATTTCTCTCGAAGTTTGATTTACTACCTTATTATAAGTGACGGACTCTTTGTCAATTTGAGCAACCTTAAGCGATTAACGATCTTTTGTAACAGGTTAATCACCATTGCGGTCTAGCTTTTTGATAGCTTTCATTTTGCAACAACGACCAGTTGGATAGATATTAAGTTACCGAGCACAGTTCTATGATGCGCGCAATGTCATTTAGACTTATATTTTAGCAGATTCTCCGCCCGAGAACTCTGTCTGCATGGCCGAATAGTGCAATTTGAGGTGATGACAGGGCACTTAGAGCGACAGAGTCATATGTTAGAAGCAGGCTCTTTCTCGTCTGATGTCGCGGGTGCGGCAGGCATTCCGGCATATTGTCTGGCGGCTTCGGCGAGCGCACGCAGGCGCTGATCTACTAGGTAATGCACTGTGGCTTCCGGGTATGTTCCGTCGGCTTTAAGCTCGCCGGCGGCAATTCCGGTTAGCAACTCTATTCCTTGATCGACGTTTTCTACCGACCAAACGTGAAATTTCCCTGTGCGCACAGCGTCGACCAACTCGGGCTTGAGCATCAGGTGGCGGACATTTGTCGATGGAATCATCACGCCTTGCTCTCCGGTCAGTCCTTTTGCTTTGCATACCTCAAAAAAGCCCTCGATTTTTGCGTTGACTCCGCCAATTGGCTGGATTTGCCCAAATTGATTTATTGAGCCGGTCACGGCGATGCCTTGTTTGATTGGCAGTCCCGACAGGGCCGAAAGAAGCACATATAGCTCAGTGGATGATGCCGAATCGCCCTCAATTTCTTCGTAAAGCTGCTCAAAAGCAAGGGTTGCGGTCATTGATATTGGCTTGTCGGTAGCGTATTTGCCTTCGAGGTAGCCTGTAAGGATCATAACGCCTTTTGAATGAATCGGACCGCCCATGTCGGCCTCGCGCTGAATGTCAAAAAGCTTGCCCCGTCCGACTGCCACCCGCGCAGTTATTCTCGATGGCCTGCCAAATGATCTCTCACCGAGATCGTAAACAGACAGAGCGTTTGCCTGACCTGTTGTTTTACCGTCAACGTCAATTATTATAGTGCCTTCCTCTATCAGTGCCTGTATTTTGTCTTCGATCATTCTGGAGCGGTACTCTTTTTGCTCCAATGCCTGAGTGACGTGTTGCTTGCCAACAATGTCGCTGTTGTCTTTGTTTGCCCAATACGCCGCCTCGCTGACAATGTCCGATACTTCGAGAAAACGCGTCGAGAGTCGGTGCTTGTCCTCAATTAGCCGTGAGCCAAAGTCGATAATTTTCGCGACTGCCTCGTTTGTAAACGGTTTGAGCCCAAGTTCATTGCAGCGCCTTGATATAAAAGCCGCATATTGCGCGGTGTGCTTTTCGTCGCGCTCCATCTCGATGTCGAAGTCGGCCTTAACCTTGAACAGCTTGCGGAATTCGTCATCGAGGTAGTAGAGCAAGTAGTATATATGTGGACTGCCGACAAGTATAACCTTGACTTCAAGCGGGATCGGCTGCGGCTTTATTGTCGCAATTGATACAAGTCCGTATTGATCCGCCAAATTTTCTGGCGCGGCCTCTCTTGCTCGCAGTGCTCGCTTGAGACATTCCCAGGAAAACGGGTTAATGAGCACGTCTAATGCCTGCAATATCAGATAACCGCCGTTAGCCCTATGCAATGCGCCGGGTTTGAGCATGTTGTGATCTGTGGACATAAAGCCGAAGCGAGCTTTATAGTCGATTTTTCCGAGCAAATTTTGGTAAGTAGGATTTATTTCGCGGACGACTGGCGCGCCTTCGTGGTCTTGACGCGTTAGAAAAACATTTACCCGATACCGGTCGAACGCCGGTTCGGCCAGCTCTGCTACTACTGGAGGGACGCCCTGCTGACGTTTTTCGGGTGAGCGGAAGTCGTCAAGACGCTCGACAATATCTTTTTCCACGCAGTCGAGATAGTCCAAAATGTCGTCGCAGTTGCCGAAGCCTTCGCAGATTTTATATTTCGCGCGCAAATCCTCGAGCAGATGGCCTACGGCAAACAGTGCTATTTCCGTATCGAGTTCGTGCAATTTTTCCTGCGCCTCTTTTTCGAGCGCGCGTGAACGAATCACGAACTGATTTGTGCTTTCTTGAAGTTTTGTACCTTTCTGCTTTATATGCTGCCTCACTTCTTCCGGCAGAGACTCGTATTCGTCGCGCGTGTAAGGCCGGCCGTCGCGTGTCAGCGGAACCGACGCGATGCCCACGGGAGTTGCCTCGATTGAAAAACCGAGCTCAGCAGATTCTTTTTGCAGTTCGGATAGCATTTGCTCGCGCCTGCGCTGAATTGATTCAAGTATTTCGTTTTTGCGCTTCTCATAGTTGTCGCTTTCAAAGGCGCGCGGCATTTCAATGCGGGCTGTATTTATGAATTCGTCCATATCTTCGGCAAATTCAGGCCCCTTACCCGGCGACATGTGTATTGCTCTGGGACGGTATGGATCGCGAAAATTATAAACGTAGCACCAGTCATCCGGCGGCTTTTCGTATTTGGCTTTGCGCGAAACATGTTCTTTTATGCTTGTATTGCGACCAGTGCCTGGCATGCCGGCGGCATAGATATTAAAGCCTTCAGTTTCGATGCCAAGGCCGAATTCAATTGCGCTTGTGGCGCGTTCCTGGCCGAGCGAGCCCGACAGTGCGGCGATTTCGGCAGTTGTAGCGAACCCCAAGCTGTCGGGGTCACAATTGTGACTGAGTTCTTTCCAAGAAAGAGACTTAATCTCGGACATAGTGGTTTTCACCCAAGCAAAGAGTTGTGTTCAGTCTCATTTACCCCGCGCAATAGTGGGAAAAACGGCGGTGTATGGATATACTTTGCGAGGGCTTTATTCCCAAGACTTGCCAGAGGGGCGCACTATTTAGGCAAGGCTTGCGTGAAGCAAGGGCTATGCGTAGAGCACGCACAAGAGTTATAATATCCCGTTGGGGCGGAAAACCACAGCCAGAGCTGTTGTTCCGCTTGCGCATCTGAAGTTATGTTACATACCACGCGAGAGGAATTTTTATATGAAAAACAACCGACTGCCTTTGTACTTGGTTTTTGTTCTTATCGGGCTGGGCATCGTTTACCGGATAACCAATCCGCCCGCGCCTGTCGTGCCTGGGCCGCTTGGCGGAATTTCTACTTGGAGAAGCACGGTGGCGGTCGGGAAAATGACTGGCCATGCCGTCAACGCGGCCGGATCGAAGTGGGCCGGGGCATGGACTGAGACCGAAAAGAGCGGCAAAGTTTCTTCCGCGGTTTGGATCATAGACTTCAACGCATATTCCGCCAAGCCGTGTCTCTCGCCAAAAGACGTCTGTGCTGACTACATTACATGGGCCGACGACAACACAATTCGACTGATCTGTTCGAGCGATTCAGCTAAAGAAAAAGGCCCCGGCGTTGTGCTAATAGACGCAAAATCTTGCAAGGTGAAGTCATCTGCGCAGTTTGTGTCCGGAGCGTCTCGCATAATATACTGGCCGAACAATTCAAATTTGTTTATTGCCGAAGTTGCTAAAAGTGGTGAAAAGGCCGCAATTGCTGTGTATGACACTAAAGGCGGGAAATACGGCGTTATAGGCAAGCAAGTGAGCTTTGACATGCCAAAGGGCGGCGAGTTTTACGCGGACGCGGGGATTTCCGTGGACGGAAGCTCATTTGTGTTTTCGCTAGTTGATCCTACTGCAAAAGATGGTCGATCATATTGGCTGGCTGACACCAAGACCGGCACAGCAGCAAAAATGTTCGATTTGGCAGCAGTGCCCGGCAAGATCGAGGGTATTTGGCCGTCGTCCGGCGCAGTGTTGATTGTCTGCAAGGTGGGCAAAAAATATGAATGCACAATGTATGACCCTGCGACGGGCAAGATTGCGCGGTTAAAAAGTGGAGCAGGTGATCTCGCGAAATGGCCCAATGCGCCGAAGACTTTGAGCTATACAACTTTAGATGGCGGCTACAGCTTTAATCTTGCCACCGGCAAGATCAAAACTCTCTTTGATCTCAGAAAGAAAGATTCTTATTCAGATAAGAATTTGCGCGATATTATAAGCATAAGTAGGCTATATAAGCTTGAGAACGGCAAATATGTAACGATTTCTGAAACGGCCGGTGCAATTGATATTCGCGAGTTGAAGCCTAACGGATTGCTGAGCCGCAGTGTGTTGCCGAGGTAACAATGAGCGCTAGTTCGGCATATGCGGGGCTTGTGCTCGCGGCGGGAAGAGGCTCTCGGTTTTGCGGAGAGGGGGGGCGACCGTTTCCAAAGGTGCTGAGGCCCGTGCTCGGCAGACCGATGGTGAGCTTTGTTTTAGATGCACTTAGAGGCGCAGGCATTGATGACATTACGCTCGTTGTAGGTTTTTGCGCGGACGAAGTGAAGAATAAAGTGGGGCCGTCGGTCAAATACGTCTTGCAGCCCGAACAAAATGGTTCGGGCAATGCGGTCGCCTGCGCAAAAAGTGCGTTTGATGGCTACGAAGGCGGCTTAATTGTAATGTGCGGCGACAGCCCGCTATTTACAGCCGATACTGTCCGGCAAATTATGTATGAGCACTCTCGGACGAATGCCGCTGTTACTCTCGCCGCGGCACATCTAAAAGACCCAACCGGCTACGGCAGGATTTTGCGTGGAGTTGAAGGGCGTATAGTCGGTATAGTCGAAGAAAAATGCGCCGACGAGCGCCAAAAGGCGATTTGCGAAGTCAACGGCGGTGCATACGGCTTCGATGCGCGCTGGCTTTTTGAGAATATTTCAAAAATGGCTGTAAACGACGCCAATGAGTACAATCTAACGGATATGGTGCGCGTTGCAATCGAGCAGCAACGCGTCGTGTCGGCTGTCGCGTGTGACCCGCGTGAGCTTTTGGGTGTGAACACATTCGACCAACTCGCCGATGTAGAAGAGATTTTGCGAGGCATTTAGGCAATATCTGCATCAGCCTAAAAGGCTGTGTTTGTAAAACATGACATCCTCCGGGGCGCCCCCAGCCCCATTTAATGCATTAATCGCCAACTGATGGCTGCGATTATGGGTATTATTGTTTATCGCATTGAATTTCATCCGCCGAATTGCGTGCATCCGAGCTGAGTCTTGCTTGAAAGTGCGCGGATAGGCTAATTTTGTGCGCCGGATTTTTAAGGAGACTGGGAGGGCAATAAGGAGGGTCACTTTGTCACGCATCCAAAAAGTCACCTTGATTGAACCCCGGCCTCCGGGCTGCCATGTATACAGCCGCTTTGCACTGCCGAGGTTGGGTTTGCCGATTCTCGGGGCAATGCTTAAGAAAAATGGGATGGATGTCTCGATATATTGCCAGGACATACACCCGATAGATATTGAAGAAGTGCTTGCCTCTGAACTTGTGGGTATCTCAACGACCACATCGACCGCGCCGGAAGCATATCGCATTGCAAAGCTAGTAAAACAGGCCGGGATACCCGTAGTAATGGGCGGCTCGCATGTCACATTTTTGCCCGATGAGGCACTTGAGCATGCCGACTTTTGCGTTAGAGGAGAGGGCGAGCACACATTTTCCGAACTTATTGACGCGATCGACGCCAATTCGGGCTTTGATTCCATCAACGGCCTATCATACAGGGTCGGAACAGACGTTTATCACAACCCCGATCGCGGGCTTATAAAAGATCTTGACTCGCTGCCATTTCCCGATCTGTCGCTTATAAAAGGGCAAGAGAAGATTGCGCTGGATCCAATAATAACGTCGCGCGGCTGTCCTTACGATTGCAGCTTTTGCAGTGTGACACCCATGTTCGGGCGCGCTTGCCGCTATCGAGACACTGAGCAAGTAATAGAAGAATTGCGCAATACCAAGCGCAAAATGACGTTTTTTTATGACGACAACTTCTGCTCGAATCGCGACCGCACCAAGACGCTGCTGGATAGAATGCTCTCGGAGGGCATTTGTAGGCCGTGGTGCGCACAAGTGCGGGCGGACGTCGTGCGCGATAGAGAGCTTATAAAGCTCTTTGCCGAATCCGGCTGTTGGGTTTTATATATTGGCTTTGAGTCCGCGAGCGCCGAGACGCTGGCGGAGTATAATAAGCACCAGAGCATTGAGGAAATGGCGGAGGCCGTGCGAATTCTTCACGAGAATCAAATTCTAGTCCATGGCATGTTCGTTCTCGGCGCGGACAGCGATAACACTCAGGGCATTCGCGGAACCGTCGATTTTGCAATGAAGAATGGCGTAGACACCGCGCAGTTTATGGCCTTGACACCGTTGCCTGGTACTGTGTACTATAATGAGTTAGTGCGGCAAAACCGGCTGCTTACGCGGGACTGGCAGCTCTACGACGGCCACCATGTGGTTTATCAGCCACGACGCATAAGTTCGTATGAGCTGCAGCGAGAGGCGTTTCGAGCAATGAAGCGTTTCTACAGTTTGCGCGAGTGTGCCAAGATGCTGATTGGTTTTGATTTTGCAAAGTTTATTGCTGTGTTGAACTGGAACCTTTTGAGGGGAAAGTGGCGTAGGGCAAGCTGGCAGATCGAGACCCGAGCGCGCAAATGGCTTTACACCGCGTATGGCCATTTTGCAATACGCCGCGTTGAGGCGGCAAGCAAGGAGTGGACGCAGGTACTGGCAAAAGTTGCTCTCCGAATACGCGAGTCACTAAAGTCCCCGTCCGACAAACTAAAAAACAATGTCTGAACGCATAAAAAGTATAAAAGAATGCTTTTCACAGCTATTTGGCTCGACTTCCGATGTGGTAGTGAAAGGGCCGGGCCGAGTAGATTTGATGGGGAGCCACACCGACTACAATGAAGGCTTCGTTCTACCGGTCGCGGTGAATGTAGACGTGCTCGCAACCGGCAGCCTTCGGGACGACGATAAAATTGCAGTCTACTCCGGCAACTTCGATACTCTGGTCGAATTTCCGTTGAGCACAATTGAGTTTGATAACGTCAACACATGGTCGAACTATGTGCGCGGCGTTATTTGTTTTTTGCGCGAAGCCGGCGTCAAACTTAAGGGAGCCAACATCGCGCTGCATGGAAACGTGCCTATAGGATCGGGGCTTTCGAGTTCGGCTGCAATTGAGATGGCGGTCGGATTTCTAATGCAAAAGCTTATTGGGTTTGATATGAGCGGGCCTGACCTCGCTTTGGTCGGCCAGGCGGCGGAGAATAAATTCGTCGGCGTCAATACGGGGATAATGGATCAGTTCATATCCCGATTGGGTAAAAAAGACTCCGCGCTATTTCTCGATTGTCGCAGTCTTGAATACGAGCATTTGCCGCTGGATACTTCGAAAGTAAAGATCGTTGTGTGCAATACAATGAAGCGCCGTGGGCTGGTCGATAGCGAGTATGATTTGCGCCGGGCGCAGTGCGAAGAGGGTGCGCGATTGCTTGCGAGGTGGTATCCCGAGGTTAAGGCTCTGCGCGATGTGACGCCGGATATGTATGAAAAGCACAAGGCGGATTTGCCCGAAGTAGTGAGAAAGCGTGTTGCGCATGTTGTGAGCGAGAACGAGCGCGTGCTGGAGAGCCGTGACGTGCTTGCGACGGGGGATTTAGTGACATTCGGGAAGTTAATGAACAAATCCCATGATTGTGCCCGCGATCTATACGAAGTGAGCTGTCCTGAGCTTGAGGCGATGGTGGAAGTTACGCGAAATGCCCCGGGGTCGCTGTGCGGAAGAATGGCGGGGGCTGGGTTTGGAGGTTGCACCGTAAGTCTTGTTGAGGATAAATTCGTGGAACAATTTATCCAGGTTGTATCGGTAGAATATGAAGCAAAGACAAAACTGGTGCCGTCTCTTTACGTCTGCACCGCTGAAGATGGGGCATGTGTAATCGAAAAATCGTAGCGGCAGCACTCAGATTATGACAAATACTGGCTGCTACTACAGGAGAGAAAATTATCGTGAAGTGCGTAAAGTGCGGTGCCCAACTGCGCGACAATCAAAAAGTATGTATTCAGTGCGGGACGCGCACGGCCGCGGGCGGAAATTTTCAAGTTGAACAAAAAGAGGCATGGAAGCCATCGCTGAACGTAAAAGTTGCAGCGGCAGGTGCGGCGCTGCTCATTATACTTTTGATCGTGACGGCGTGCTTAAAGATTGTCCCGCCAGAGACAGTTGCCAAGCAGTGGTTTGACTCAATGGTCAGCCGCAACTATTCCAAGGCCGCGAATTTCCATTCCCAGCAGTTTATTGCAGAAATGGAACAGACGATGTTCGACACGCGGGCAAAATCGGACATGATTATCGACAGACTGGGCGGCGTGCAGACGCCATACACTTTTAGCGCGCCGACGACCACCGCTCCGGGACAGGCGTCAGTTTTAGTCAAATTTACATCCGACGATGGCCAGCCCGGCACAATTACAATTTCCCTTGGCAAGTTCGGCCGCAAATGGCTGATAACGAGTATGTCTTACTGATTTTTTTACAACGCGCCGGATTTTTTATTAACCAATTTCATCGTCGAGCCGAAATTGCATGTCGTACATTTGTGCGTAGACGCCGTCGTTATCCACTAAGCTCTTGTGGTTGCCTACTTCTGTTATGCGTCCGTTTTCCAGCGTGATAATTTGATCTGCGTGCTTGATTGTCGATAGCCGGTGCGCTATTACAAATGTCGTGCGGCCTTCCATCAGCTTGTCCATTGCGCAGTGGATGAGATATTCTGACTCGGAATCGACGGAGCTTGTGGCCTCGTCGAGAATGAGAATGCGCGGGTCTGCAAGTATCGCTCGGGCAATTGCGAGACGCTGTTTTTGACCGCCGGAAAGTTTTACTCCTCGCTCGCCGATCTCGGTATCGTAGCCATTTTGCATTTGTTCAATGAACTCGGCGGCGTTTGCGGCAATTGCGGCCTCTACTATTTCTTCGTCAGTGGCGTCGAGCTTGCCGTAGCGGATGTTTTCTTTGACTGTGCCGTTGAAAAGAAACGTGTCTTGCAGCACCATTGCGATTTGACGTCGCAGCGAGTCCTTTTTGACATAGCGCACGTCGAAACCGTCTATTAAAATTCTGCCAGCTATCGGGTCATAAAATCGCGGAATGAGATTTACAAGGCTCGTTTTACCTGCGCCGCTGCGGCCCACAAGCGCTACGATTTGTCCCGGCTCGGCTTTTATGCAAATGTCGGTAAGAACTTCGTCATAGTCGCCATAGCCGAAGTCCACATGTTCAAAATCGAGTCTGCCCTGCACGCGCGGCAGATCAATGGCGTCGTCAGCGTCTTTTATCTGTGGTTCTTCATCGACCAGCTCAAAAATGCGCTCGGCTGCGGCAAGTGAGCGTTGGATTGTGTCATTGACTTGTGCGAGGCCACGGACGGGTTCATAAAACATTCCCATATACATTGTGAAGATGACTAAAGTGCCCATCGTCACGGTCGGCGCATGCCTAACTACCATCAGTGCGCCCGCAACCCACACCAGCACGGATATGCTGCGAACTAAAATATCCACCGACGGAAAGAATCTCGTCCACATGCGAATTGCATTTACTCGCATATCGTAGAACGCCTCAATGTCGCGCTCAAAGTTTGCATATTCAAAATCCTCGCGCGCAAAAGCTTTAATTACGCGAATGCCGCTGAGGTTTTCCTGCACCTTGGCGTTAATCTCGGCTAAGCGCTGTCGCACGGATCGATACACCGGCCGCACCCTGCGCGAGAAACGATAAGCAAGCACGAAAAGTATTGGAATGGGGATCATTGCAATAAATGCAAGCGTCGGCGAAATCCAAATCATTACCGCGCACATGCCCACCAGCCGAATTGCGTCGGAGACTGTGTCCGCGGCGTGTATCACGAATTCTTCGACAACTTCAGAGTCATTTGTAACTCGCGACATTACCTCGCCGGTCTGTCTGCTGTCGAAAAATGAGAGTGACAAGGTCTGAATGTGGTCATAAACTTGTTTTCGTAAGTCGAGAAGAATTCTCTCGCCCAGCACATGCATTGTAAGGCCGCGCACCCATATCATGAACGACGAACTGGTGTATACGACCATTTGCACGATCATGCTCATTATCAAAATGTGAACTCTGGCGGAGTCAGTTTCGTGCTGGCTATTTAATACCACTCGATCAGTTATCGAGTTGCCGTAGATCAATGGCGGAATCAATGCGGCAAAGGCTATCCACAAGTTTGCCGTCACGCCCAAGATTACAGATTTTTTATACGGTGAGAGGTATGTAAGCAACCGCAGGAAAGCCTGACGCTTGTTTTTGGGTTTGTTCTTCTCGTCAATAGTACTCATGGAACCTATCCTAACACCGTAAGTTTGCGTTGGCAAGCGCACCGTGCCCGTAATTGGGGGCGTAGGGTAAAAAAACACAGAGAAAATTTTTGATGATTTGACATATACCCCGCGCGATGTATACTGTTG
>JAEWSK010000025.1 GCA_023398345.1 Armatimonadota bacterium
GCCTAAGATCGAGCATACACATTCTGTCAAAACTGCACTCGGTCTTAACGCACGGACTGCAAGGTGCATGCGAAGTCAGCACAATATGCCCCTCGCCCTGTGGGCCAGTTATCGCCGGGTTCGACGGCCCATAAAGACCGATAACCGGCGTTTTTACTGCAGCACCAAGATGCAGCACGCCAGAATCAACAGCTATTAAAATGCGAGATTTTGCTAGAATAGCAACAGCTTCCCCCAGATTTGTCTTGCCGCTCAAATCCAGTATTTCACCGCATTTATCAACAATGCCATACGAAGGCTGGGTGCCTAATATTATAGGCTTTATGCCGCGTCCGGCAAGATGACTGCCCACTGTTGCAAAGCCTTCATCGGTCCACTCTTTGACGCTGCGCCTGCCCGAAGTGCCGGGCGAAAGTGCCGCAATAGGCTGGTTCGCCTCAACACCGTTCGCCACAAGCAGCCTATTTGCACGCTCAATTTGCTCAGCAGTAGGCTCGATAAGACCCGCGTAATCACGGCAGGTTATCGTACCGCCTATTGCTTCAATAAGTCGTAAATTATTGACGGTCGATGGTGGATGATGAAATTCAACACGCGATGTCAGCAAGAACCCGAGAGATGTATCTATAAAACCAATACGCTTGGACACGTTGCTAAGCCAAGCAAGCGTTGCACACTCCACACTTTGCGAAAAAACAACGGCTATATCAAACCTACCGGATCTCAAGCGGCTTACAAGTTTAAGTTTGTCTAAGTTTATGCCACCGATCCTGGACAGCACTTCATCTGGAAGTCCACTGCTTTCGAGCACTTCTTTTAGCCCCGGACGCACAACACATGTAATATGCGATTTTGGAAAACTATCGCGAATGCACTTGAGTGCGGGAAGCGAAAATACAAGGTCGCCCACTTGATTCAGATGGAAGCAGAGGATTCGCATCTAAATCACTCCAACCATCGTCGCACTGCCTCATCAACATCCTCAGGAGTTATGGCCTGCATGCAGTCGATATTACTGCAAGTGGGATGCCTGCGGCATGGGCTGCAGTGAAAGTCCTTTGCGACCCAGATAAAATTATCTTTTTTGAGAAAACATCGCCAGGCGCTCGCGCCAAACAGCCCCACCGATGGACGATCCAATGCAACAGCCATGTGCAAAAGCCCTGTGTCTACACCAATCACAGCGTCGCATTTTTCCATCAGCGCCCCAACTTGCTTGAGTGTCGTTTGGCCGGCGCTAATAACGGGCTTGTAATTTGCAGCATCTGCAATCTGTCTGGCAAGCGAGACATCGGCTTTGGAGCCAAGTATCAGCGACTTCGCGCCGTATTTGCTGCCGATCAAATCAGCCACACCGCGCCATCCATCTGGCGTCCAATGCTTGTTGACCCATGTCGTTGCAGGACAAAACGCGATGACTTTTTCGCCATCGAGTCCGTGCTCGGCAAAAAAACGCGAGGCGAACTCTCTATCATCGTTGGCAACCGGCATATGCATTGTCGTATCAGTAGAATTCACGCCTATCGTTTTAAGCAGATCAAGATTGCGCTGCTGCGCATTAAGCTCATCACCGCCTGGATCGTATCGTTCCGTGTAGAGATGAACACTGCCCTCTGCGCCGTCGGCAAACCCTATTCTGCGTTTTGCGCCCGAAACCAGACAGACACCTGCGCTTCTTAATAGCCCCTGCATGTCTAAGCATGCGTCAAAGTGTTTCGATTGAAGTTCTTTGCGCAGATCTGAAAGGCTACGAATAAATCGCGTAGCATTGCCGAGCAGGCTGTCCCATTTAACGCGATCCCAAACGATAACCTCATCAAGATAAGGATTGCCGATCACCACGTCGGCAGACTTGCGCTCGACAACCCTCGCGACATAGCTTTGGGGAAAAGCTTTGCGCAGAGCGCGCGCAACCGGCGTTGCCATCAAAACATCGCCTATGGCACTGAGTTTGACTATCAATATCCGATCCGGCGTCGACGAAGACTGTCCAGTGCATTGAATCTGTGTCATATCTTAGGAGCCTCCGGTGTCTTCTTCCATCGGTCATGCAGCCAGAGCCACTGGCTCGGGTTGGCACGCACCTCACGCTCGATGGCAAGATTAATCAGGGCTGTCAAATCGCGTATATCTGCAGCTTCATCCCCGCTTGGAACAAAGTCGATTCGCGGATATGCCGTCACTTTATACCTGCCGTCCGGCATTCGTAGCGCGAACAGCGGAACCAGAGGCGCACCTGATCTGAGCGAAAATACAGCAGTGCCGGTTGCAGTCGCAACGGGCCTATCGAAAAAATTAACAAAGATGCCGTTGGACTCATTTTGATCCGGCAATATGCCCAGAATCTCATTTTTGTGCAGCGCCCGCAGTGCGCCAATCAACGGTTGATCTTTATCAAAAACTTGATACCCACCGCTTTCGCGGATATGAGTGGTAATGCCTGTCATGCACGGATCGTCGCTGTCGCGCGCGATGACACTAACTTTATAACCCTCAATCACCAGCTTGCGCGCGCCAAGCTCCCAGTTTCCATAGTGCGCAGTTATAATAATGCAGCCGTGTCCTTCGGCAAGCGCATTATCGAGATGCTCACGACATTCAAAGTCGACCATGGCGTCTATCTGCTCACGACTAAGTGAAAGCAGATGAAAAAACTGCAGTGCCTCCCGCGTAAAATGCCTAAAGACCTGCTTCGCGATTTTTCGTATATCAGCTTCGCTTTTCTCATCGCCAAAAGCCGCGCGAAGGTTATTTAAAGCTACATTTCGATACCTAGCTGAAAGCGCAAAAAAAAGCGAACCCAGGCAGTTGCCGATTGCACAAATCGACCACGGCCTCAGCAAAGACGATGTCTTTGTCATCAACCAAAATGTCACTCGCCCAACAAGCTTTATTGCACGTTTGCGTAACGGTAGGCGGCTGATTCTAGCAGTTGATCCAGTTTGTGATGTGCTGCGCAAAACTTGCACCATCCTCTATTTCAAGCCTTATTACAAGCGCATGCAGTGTTGGAATGTCAATCGACTCCCCAAGCCGCGCTACGTCCTTCTCAGTAGTAACAATAGCCTCTGCATCGCACGCATCGGCCTCATCTATTATACGCTTTCTATCCAAACACGACATCCGGTAGTGATCGGGAAATATAACACTTCTAGCAACAAATGCCCCTAAGCTATCCAGCATGTCTAAAAAAGAAATCGGCTTGCCTATTCCACAAAACGCAAGCACGCTGCGCCGCTTAGCCCACTCAAGGCCAATACGCTCGCCGGTCAACGCATCGGTAAAGCACACAGCTTCGCGAGCGCATCGAAATATTGTTGCACTTGGAGCAAGCTTTGCAATACGATCAATCAGCGCGATGTAATGGGCGTCATCAATTGCGCGAGCGTTCGCCAGCAAGATCACGCCTGCCCGATTTAGACCTGACGCAGGCTCCCTAAGATCGCCCATCGGCATCACAAAGCCACTGCCGAATGGCTTCTTTGCATCAAGGACTACAATATCCAGGTCTCGGTGAAGCTGCCAGTATTGCATGCCATCATCAAGAACGATCACGTCAGGCGCAAATTGCTCACAGGCCAGTTTTCCGCTCTCTCGACGATCCCTGCCAACGACAATGGGAATGCCGGGCAATGTTCGCGCAAGCAAAATCGGTTCGTCTCCAGCGACAGAACTGTCGGCTAAAATTCGCTCGCCGTCGGATGCAATAATTGCACCTTGCGCCGACCCACCGTGACCACGGGATAAAATTACAACCCGCTTTCCCTGCTCCATCAGTATCCGACAGATTGTCTGCACCGCAGGCGTCTTGCCCGTTCCGCCGAATGTCAGATTGCCCACGCTTATAACAGGCACGTTCAACTTACAGCGCTTGCGAATGCCCAGTCGATACGTCAAAAGATAGGCCCACAGACCGACGCAATAAATTATCGCAAGCGGCACCAGAAATGCACGAATCAACCATGAGATAAATCCCCGATTTTCACCGAGTATGACGCTTTCGAGGTACCGATTAGGCATCGAGTTCACCCCACAGCGCGACCAACTCGTCGGCGGTGCGTCTTGATGCACCCAAATTCGCCTGCATCATCTTGTCGCATCGCACTCTAATTTCACCAAGAAGCGCCGTATCTGCCAGCATTTTTGTTATCTCAGAGCCCAATTGCGCTCCATCTTTGATCTCAAACCCCACACCGGCGGCCTTTGCCTGAGCGACAAGATCCTTCGCCTTAAAAGTATATGGGCCAAAGAAAACCGGCTTACCTTGGGATATGGGCTGAAGTATGCTGTGACATCCGCGCGGAATCAAACTGCCCCCGACGAATGTGACATGCGCTATCGCATAGACCTTCGCTAATTCGCCAAACGTATCAAGGACGACTACATCTTCAGAACCGGTAATTGTCGCCAGATCGCTTCGCCAACCGCATGTAAGCCCTTTGGACTTCGCAATTTCACATATCTCTTCGCGGCGCTCTATCTGCCGCGGAGCAATGATGAGTTTGATCATTGGATGAATCGAACGGGCTGCAATAAACGCATCCATCACGGGGCCGTCCTCGCCCGGGTTTGTGCTGCCGGCTATAAAAATAAAATTTTCGCGTGTAAATTTATACGTGCTCAGCAGCGAGTTTTTATCGGCATCACTCATCGGCTGCACAGCCTCATCGGCCTTGCAGTTGCCAGTCACGACAACTTTTGACCGATCGGCTCCGAGCGAAATAACTCGGTCGGCATCGGCCTGAGACTGCATGCAAAATTTATCTACATTACCAAGCGCCCAGCGATAGAGCCATGGGACTTTTCGCGCACCATCAAGC
>JAEWSK010000099.1 GCA_023398345.1 Armatimonadota bacterium
TCGCGCCGATGTCAAATGAGCCGTTGAATGTTTGATTTACTTTTGCCGCATTGAGACTCCATATCTGCTGATCCGTGTTTTCTAGCGTGGATATGACATTTATTTTGCTTTCGCCAAACGGCAGTACCACGTCCTGTGTCCATGACTGTCCTATTTCCACTGGCCCCTCAGGAAGCAATGCATGATTTGACGCCGCATTTAAAAATTTGCTCATGTCCATATTTTGAACACCGGAGGCCGCCATAAGCTTGTCCATGCCATCGACTGACAGCATTTGGCCGCGCTTTGACATCGTGGCAGTGATCGACTGTCCGGCTAAAGCATTTGTTTTTTTATTTGTAGAATTCTTTGCGGCATCAGGCAGACCGCTTATTTTTACATCCTCGTAGGCCACCTTTATCTTGGCAGAGCCGTCAGGGTTTACTGCAAGCGTTTTCTGAATACAGTTCATCGTCGTTGTAATATTCATCGAAGGAAGGGACGGCATTGAAGGTATTTGCATGCTCATATCCATCTTCATTCTATACTTATCTACATCACCGGGCTTAAATTTATACTCAAGCGTCACCGGCTCGGCGAACACAGCCGCCGATAAAATAAATATAGAGGCAATGCAAAATAGCGCGAACCTTTTCAAAGTGGCCCTCCTGGATTGCAATTTTTTTAGATACAATAAGCATATTCGGCAAAGACGGGACGTTTCCTTTAGGCACATATATGTTTTGCGAGAAGTATAATCTTGGACGCTTGCCATGGGTTGTGTGTTATGCTAACTTAGTGCCGAGGTTGACTAGATGCGCGACATTATAGATCGAATCGTGAAACAAATGGGCGGAACGGTCTCTATAGCTGTCCGCGACATATCGAATTCATTTGACTTCTATTACAACCCGGACGCGCAAGTGAGTTCTGCGAGCACAATAAAAGTTCCAATTCTTGTCGAGGCGCTGCGACAGGCGCGCGATGGGCATATTTCGCTTTCAAAAAATTACTCACTCGATAAGGCAGCGCGCTGCGATGGTTCGGGAGTAATATGCCACCTTTCCGAGAACATCGCTTTTTCACTGCAAGATCTGCTCACTCTGATGATAATTGTCAGCGACAACACCGCCACAAACTTTATAATCGACTTGTTGGGATTTGACGCAGTTAACGCGACAATGCGCAAAATGGGCTACAGCGGCATAAAGCTCAACAGAAAAATGTATGACTGGGAAGCGATCCGACTGGGCCGGGATAATTTAGTTGTCGCATCTGAGATGGCTGATCTTCTTTATAAAATTGCCCTACGAGAGGCCATCAGCGGTGAGTTTGATGATATTGCGCTTAACATAATGCGCAGTCAGCTCTATGGCAATTTGCTCGGTCTTTTCTTGCCCGAAGGTGTGCTGGCAAACAAGACGGGAAATATGGGAACGGCAATTAACGACTGCGGGGTAGTTAAAACAAACTCATTTTCCTACAGCATTGCCGTTTTTACTCAAGATACAAATTGCCTGGCTCAAACCAGCATCGACATCGCGCGCATATCAAAAACTATATTTGACGCCGCAGGAAAAAACTGTGGATGAGTTCACGGAACAAACTGTGGAGTAATTGATAAAACAAACTGTGGATTACTGCAGTGTTTATAAGTAGGGTTATTCCCACATAGCTGCTTTTCTAAACATTAGGGTTAACTGTTTTCTTTCCACACCGGCTTTCGCGCTGGAGTTGAGAGTAAGCTGAACCATTTTCCACAGTGTCCACACTCTCTACCACTACTACTACTATATTAAGTATAATATCTTAAGATGTACACTTCATTACTCAACCTAACGAGTTTTCGGAATTATGAGTCTCTAATTTTTGAGCCGTCCGAGTCCTTAAATGTGCTCATTGGACGAAATGCTCAAGGTAAGAGCGGCGTTTTAGAAGCTTTATACTTACTGGCTACGAGTAAGTCGCATCGCACATCGCGAGATGTCGATATGATAAGGCTAGGTGATCCGTATGCTCGTATAGTCGGAGAAGTAAAGCGCATCGCGCGAAATGACGTTGCGTTGGAAATTGATCTAAGCAGAGTTGAGAAGAAAACAGTTAAAATCAACACAGTGAAGCGCGCAAAGATAGGAGACTTATTAGGTCAACTAAATGCTGTAATATTTAGTGATTCGGATATCGAAATGGTGCGCGGAGAACCGTCTCGAAGACGGCGTTTTCTAAATCTTGAAATATCGCAAATAAGCCCTCAGTATGTTTATGAACTGGGCCGCTATAAGAGGGTTCTAGACCAAAGAAATAATTTGCTTAAAGAGATAAAGGCCAGGCAGGCTTCGTCTGTCGGGCTGGATGTATGGGACAAACAACTTGCAGGTTACGGCGCTGCAGTAACTGCTCGTCGAACGGAGTTTGTAAACTTTCTATCCGCTGCTGCTGCCGATATATATTGCATTTTAACAGATGGATCGGAACAGTTGAAAGTTGCATATAAGCCGAGCGCAGCAGATAATGATAGTGCTTTTGAAGAAATGCTTGCGTCCAGAAGAGGACTTGATATATCAAGAGCTACAACGACATGCGGCCCGCACAGAGATGATTTGGGCATAACAATAAACACAATGACTGCGCGGGAATACGCTTCACAAGGACAGCAGCGCACCGCAGCGATTGCAATGAAGCTGGCCGAGATAAAATTACTGCGCGACAGCGCAACTGAAAGTCCGATAGTGCTTTTAGACGATATAATGGCTGAGTTGGATGAATCCAGGCGGCATCGAGTGCTTGATCTCACATCGGGCTGCCAGACGTTTCTTACTACGACACATCTTTCGGATGTGAGTCCGACGATGTTGCAAAATGCCGAAGTTTATGAAGTGGACTCGGGTAAGGTGAAACGGAAATGAGATACGGGTTTCGCAGAAGCTCCGTGTCGAGAATAGGCGGCTTTTTAAAATCGACGCTGCATGATCTCGGCGTGCAAGAAAAAATTATCGAGCAGCATGCAATGTCCAAATGGCGCGAAGTCGTTGGGCCTCAGATAGCTGCGTCGAGCAAACCGGAACGCGTCCGTGACGGAGTGCTGTTTGTCACATGCAAGTCCAGCATGTGGTCAAATGAACTGTCGCTGCACAAACAAGACATTCTAAAACGGCTCAACAAGGCCGTCAATAAAGAAATTATTAAAGAGATACACTTCTCCGCGCGCGGGTTTAGAAAGACCGAGCCAGATAAGCCAAAGCCTGAAAATGTCGATAAAAGTGTGGATTTCGTAGAACTGGGCGATGATGAAATAGGAGTTGCAGAAGAAGTTGCGTCAATATGTGACTCGGACGAACTTGCCTCAAGAGTTAAGCAGGCTATGATAACTAGCAAGCGCTTACGACAATTGCGGGCAAAGGAGAATGAAGCCGATGGCTGAGTGGCCCGGTATCCTTCAAAAGATCGACAACTTCCGCTGGCGCATTCCACAGTCCTACAAGTCGGGAATGAGAACAGATGGCATCATATATGCCACCGAGAGCATGATAGCTCAAATACGCAACGACGAAGCACCGGAGCAAGTCGCAAATGTCGCATTTCTCCCAGGCATAATAGGACATTCAATGGCCATGCCCGACATTCACTGGGGCTACGGCTTTCCCATAGGTGGGGTAGCGGCGATGCAATATGACGAAGGTGTCGTCTCCCCAGGCGGTGTGGGATATGATATAAACTGTGGTGTTCGGCTTATACGCAGCGACCTCACTTTTGACGATATTAAAGGCAAGGTTCGCGATCTTTGCGATCAGTTTTTCTTAAATATCCCCGCAGGAGTTGGCGGAGAAGGCAAACTTCGAGTTGATGAAAACGAACTAAAAGCCGTAATGCGCAAGGGCGCAAAATGGATGATCGAGCGCGGCATTGGCTTTAGCGAGGACATCGAAGTAAGCGAGCAGAATGGCTGTCTGGATTTTGCCGATCCTGATTGTATTTCAAAAGAAGCTATAAAACGGGGTCGTCCGCAGCTCGGCACGCTTGGCGCCGGAAATCACTTTCTTGAAATTCAAGCCGTTGAAGAAATTTATGACGAGCGCATCGCCGAAGTTTTTGGAATTACCGGTAAAGGACAGATAACTGTTATGATTCACACAGGAAGTCGAGGATTCGGCCACCAAGTGTGTGAAGACAACTTGCAAGTGATGCAGCGCGCTGTGGTAAAATACGGCATTAACTTGCCCGACCGCCAACTTGCATGTGCGCCGGTGACATCTAAAGAAGGTCAGGACTACCTTCGAGCAATGGCATGCGCGGCGAATTTTGCTTGGGCAAACAGGCAGGCGATAGCGCATTGGGTGCGGGAAAGTTTTGAAAGAGTGCTCGGCGCGGGAGCACACAAATTGGGACTGCGGCAGGTATACGATGTCGCGCACAACATGGCAAAAATCGAGGATCATGAGTATAACGGAAAGCTTATGAAGCTTTGCGTTCATCGGAAGGGCGCGACGCGGGCGTTCGGGCCAAACAATCCGCACGTTTCCGAAATTTACAGATCGGTGGGCCAACCTGTTATAGTTCCCGGAGATATGGGTCGATACTCGTTTTTGCTGGTTGGGACAGATAATGCGATGAAAAATACATGGGGCTCGACATGCCACGGCGCGGGCCGAATGATGAGCAGACATGCGGCAATAAAGCGCATGCGCGGTAAAGACGTGCAGGAAGAATTGGCGGCGCGAGGAATTGTAGTAAAGGCGAAAGGGCGAGATACGCTGTCCGAAGAGGCCTCGTATGCGTATAAAGATGTGGCCGATGTAGTTGAAACTTGCGCCGGAGCGGACATTTCGAGATTAGTCGCCAAGATGCGCCCTTTAGGCGTTGTGAAAGGTTGAGACCACTGTTTGAATAGCGTTCCCAGCAGAGTAAGACATTTTTATACTGAATATCGGGCATTGATGATTCTTGGCAGCGCATCGCTGCTGGCTGAGCTTGCCTATGCGATATTGAATTTGTCCGCGATGCCTATGTACGTGGACAAGGGGCTTCATGAATTTTCGCATTACGGCTTGATCTTTGGGACTTTTCTTGCCGCAGAAGCCATATCCCGGCCCGCTTTGGGGGCGCTTGGCGATAGGATCGGTCGCAAGCCGCTGATGGTCGCCGCTCCGGCAATCACTGCATGCACGTCGTACGTCACAATTTTAGTCGGCGGGCCGTTCGTTGTGCCAATTCTTGTAGCTCTGCGCGCAATTGACGGACTCGGAAGCAGTGCGCTGTGGATGAACGCCTTTGCTTCTATTGGCGATATTGTCGGCGAAAAGAACCGAAGCACGGCGATGAGTGTGCTCAACGTCACATATATGGGCGGGATGGCGCTTGGGTTTCTTATCGGCGGCGCGGCAAACGACTATTTCCATACGCTGCATGCGTCATTTTATCTTGCCAGCGTGCTGTTTGTGCTCGCATTTTTAGTGATGTTGATTTTCTTCCCGAAAGTAAAGCGACACCACCCTGAAATACACGTCGTCGATGTGGTTACGCATCTTCACCCAGTCGCCGGTGCGATAGCGCGATTTAAATCAGTCATAAAGTGGATGCTGGGCACTTTTTCCAGCTTCAAAGATGTGCCGGACATGGTCGTAATGGCCATAGTCACGTTTTTGGGCATGGGAATGCTGACGCCGATTGTAAAGCTCTATGGATTTGATCACTTGGGACTGACCGAGACTCAGTTTGGCCTGGCGGTTGCTCCAATTGCAGCGGGTATGGGCATATTCGCGGTTCCGATGGGCCATTTGGGCGATCGGTTCGGAAAAACAACGGCTGTGTGTTGGGGTTTGGTTGTCTGCTCGATTGCAATGTGGGTGCTGGCTCTTTTTAGAAGCCTCTATCTGGCGGCAGGCGCGGGCGTGCTTATTGGATTGGGTTTTACAGTTGCTTTTCCTGCCTGGAACGCCCTTGTGATCTCGTCAACCGACTCACACCGGCGCGGCGAAGTGCTTGGAGCTGTTGGATTTGCACAGGGTATTGCGGCGATGGTTGGGACTTTAATAAGCCCTCATATTTACACATGTGATGCGCTGAGTCTGCCTAAACTCGGCGTATTGAACTACAATGTGCCGTTTTGGATATGTGCGATTTTACTGTCCGCGGGAGCCGTGATTGCGCTTACATGGGTTTGCAATAAACGTGCGGTGGGCGTAGCCGGAGAACATATTACACTTACCCAACGACGCGTAGCACTCGGCTTTGCAGCGCTGGGGCTGGTAGTTTTGTGCGCATGGATTGGCTGGCGCTACACGATGCCTGTTTCGCCGGATAGAGTAGCGTGGGTGTGGGTGCAACAATTGGCTAACAGCAAACCCGAAAAGGCTATGAAATACTCGATGCGCTTTGCGCCCGGCTGGGATGGCGAGCGCGAAGCCCACCGCTGGGCAAAAATATTTCATAAACGCGTTTATGGTCAACAGGCTGGCTATGTGGTGCATTTGCCGGACTTTGAGACCGAAGATAGGGCGAGCGCAAAGATTATTTTTAATTTCCCTAGCGGCAAATCGGCCCAGTCTGAGATTGTGACGATGTGCAGGACACAGCCGCGCGGTGAATGGAAAGTGTGTGGAATTCGTTCCAAAGGTGCTATGCCAAAACTTCCATAACACACGAACCCCCATTGGCGCGTATCGAATTTACGGAAACTATTCTGGGGCTTTGCCCCAATTCCCACCAGAGACTCTGTCTCTGGACTCTGCAAGGAAACTTAGCTTCCTTGACCTTCAGACTCGTAAATGTAATCCCCCAAAGTGGGGTATTACATTTACGCATACGGGGTCTGGGGACTGAGTCCCCAGCGGGGTTAAGGGGCAGCGCCCCTTATTGGGAGCCTGAGGGTAAAAACCCTCAGAGCAAATTCCGTAGATATGATACACCCAAGCTGTCGTTGCGCCGGGTGGTGGATGTGTGATATAGTGGGCATGCAAAAATTTATAGCGATCAAAGGGGAGTAGCATACCGCCTTGAGGCGGGGCGAGGGAATCAACAGCCGTCTT
>JAEWSK010000111.1 GCA_023398345.1 Armatimonadota bacterium
GTCGAAGGGTCTTTTGCCTTGATCGAGGCAAGCCCCACGCAGCCGCGATACGGCTCGTCTTCGAGCATGCAATAGTTGAGCTCAAGTACACTAAAGCCTTTGGCGAGAGCGTCGAGGACATTAAAAAGCACATCGAGAATCGATCCGCGCATAGATTCAAGCGCAAATCGGACGAAGTCGGCAATTTCGACATCATGCGGATCGCTAGAAGCTGCATGCACCTCCCATCCACGCGAAAGAACTGCGAGCTTTTTAATCGTCAGACATGCCTGCACCTGAGAGTCGCGCTGCATTTGATCGTAAATTGCATAGCCGCGCTTGCCGATCAGATCGTCGGGGTTATAGGGTGCGATGCGCATCTGATCACCGGCAATCGTGCCGCGCGCCGTCGCGATTTCCCCAATAGGCGGTTTTTTGTTGGAACGAAAGTGTAACTCCTGTCCCAACACTGAGGCGAAGTAACTGAGAATAGACTTGGCCATATTTGCTCCTTTGTTTGGCATAAAAAAAGGCGCCTTGCGAACAAAATCGCAAGACGCCTTGTTCCCCTAACCCAGACTTGTCATTTTTGCGTATGGACATCGGCCGGTGTCCGTAGGGCAAAATTACAAGATCGGGTTACAAGGACAACGGTGCTACCATTTATTTGCCGCAACTCTGCCTTTTTTGCTCAGATACGAGTCTGCGACTGCGACATTGTGTGACTGATATGCAGCAAGCGCAAGCGCTATCACCAAATCATCGTGCATTCCCGACGCTGCGTTCATTCGCACGTTGCCTGAGTTTGTAAGTTCATATTCGAAATATTGAAGCTCACGCAAAAGCTGTTCGTCGGGCGGAATCGATATGCGGTGATGCGCGAATTTTAGCGCCAAATTTTCGATCAAGTCCCGTTTTGATGAATTGGTAAAACCGTAGCCCTCGACCGATATATCATTGCCCGACTCGTATAATCGCGACCTTAGTTGTTCAAGAAGCGGATCACCAATTGATGTCGAGTCGGCAAGAGCGCAAATTGCGCCATGTGACGTCAAGAATTCGATTACCCGCGCAATTTGGCTGTCCCATCCCATCTTATTGAAACGATCTATGCCGACTACCCGACAGCCCAATTCGCTTACTTCCAATGCGATAACGGCGGTGTAGTCCGAGTAGCGCGCCCAGTCGATTCCGGCAACAACGCATGCGCCGCTTTCTTTGGGAGTTATAGCAGTGCCCGATGCCGCGGTCTCTATGTCTTCCCAAACAAAAACGCAGCTTGAGTCATCGATGAACTGAGCTTCGTACTCGACGGAAAACTGTCTCGGGCTGATTTCAGCTCGCTGCCGTTCGATATACTCCCGGCTGATATGTGGATTCGTCCAAGATGGAAAGCAAAACGAAGCGCATCCCAAACTTTCGGATTTTGACTTTCGACTGTCGGCTCCCTTCATAAATGCGCGGTAAAAATGGTTTTTGCCAAATGGCGTCGAGATCATCACCAATCGACCATTGCGGTCTGCAAGCATGGGCGATATGACTTCAGTGACAACAGAATCGCGCACGTATGCCGCTTCGTCGACAATCACTCTGTCCGCCGAGTGCCCGCGCAAGTTGCGCCCGTCTTCATCGGCTGTTCGAGCCATAATAATGCTGCCTGTGAGATTAAGCTTCGGATATGGAGTGCGAGTTATTTTTGCCAAAGTCCGTGTGACTTCGGATGTCATAGCGAGCCGTTCGATGGAACTAAATATGAGACGAGACTGGTCGTAGGTGGGCGCGACGATTATCTGCACTGAGCCGGGGCTTGTAATTGCAAATGTAATGGCGTCCACAGCGGCGGCTTCAGTTTTACCCCATCGACGCCCGCATGACGCGACTTTAATTTGAGCATCGCAAACCAGCCATTCGCGCTGGGTCGGATGTGCTTTCCAACCCCACATCAACTCGGCAAGCTCTAACCTGGTCTCGCCGTCATTCGCATTCGGCACGTCTGTCCTCCGAATTCTTTCTCGCGCGGTTCAATACTTCCGCAAGCGCTACGCCGGGGTCATTGGGCTGCGTCTCAAACGCGCCGCTCGCCTTGAGAATATCGACGAGCGCCTTTGCGTCCGCGCTATTTGGGCTTGATGTAAATTGGCACAATGCGGTCGCTGCATTGAGCACGGCCTGCCTTGCAATGCGCTTTGCCGCTGAATCTTGCTCAATTTCGCGGGCGCGAAGGGCATCGGCAAAGCACTCCATCTGCATCCATACTCGAAGTGTCGATAGCCGGATGCCGAGCATTTCGGCAACGGTAGTGTCGGGGTGGCTTAGCAGCAACTCTACAGCAGAAAAGTGTCTGGCCTTCATAGGCGCTCCTTTCTGAATGTTGGGGGCTGGAAGTTGAGAAAAAGAGCTTCCATAATTATAAGGCGACAACAAACTCCATTTGCGGGGAACAAAAACGTATGTTTTTGCTAAATGTTGTTCACAAGTAGCGAACAGTGCTTAAAAAGCGTATTGCGCTTCCGGTCGATATGGGTAAACTACTCAGAACGAGGTCATTAGGACATGAATCTTAAGCACAACACCGACTGGAAGACCAACATGCGGGCAGACGCTTATAGATGCCTGGTGTCGGATTTCCCAAACATACTTTTGGTCGCTTTTCAGCGTGACGGCACGACGGTTGCCGAATGGATCGGCGAGGATATTGCTCAAATCAGCGGCTACACGGCAGCGGAATTAGAAGCAGATCCAAGCCACTGGTTCGGCATAGTTCACCCCGAAGACCGCGACAAGCTGTTGGGCATGTATCGCCGCGTTGCCGAAGGCCAGCATATCGGCGAGGAGTATCGCATATATAGAAAAGATGGACAGATCAGGTGGATTGCAGACATCGGCACATCGGCTTCAGTCGGCGAAGACGGCCTATTTCGATCCATACGCTGCTTAACTGATATTAGTTACACGAAATCGGCAGAATATTTGAACGTAGACTTTAATGCAAATATCGATCAAACTGTCAGCGAAAGTATGGTGAGCGGCTGGTCGCTTATAAAAAATCTCGACGCAGTAGTGTTTCGCGTAACAAAGGAAATGCATCCGCTCGCGCTGGTCGGCAACATTGAAAAACTAATCGGCTATTCGGAAGACGAATTTAAAAATCACCCGTCGCTTTTGCGAGAATCCATCCACCCCGACGATATGGCCAAGTTATGGAAGAATTTGCGAGAAACTGAAGCTCTTCGTGTTCCCCGGAGCATCGAAATAAGAATTCGCCACCGCACCGGCACAACAAAATGGCTGCACAGCATACTGACGCCTGTGTTTGATAAAAAAGGAACGCTGCTGTTTTTTGACGGTGTCTCGCTCGACATAACCGACCGAATACTTGCCGAACAAGCGCATCGAGAAGCCGAGGCAAAATACCGGAGCCTCGTCGACAGTCTCGATGCCGTTATATTTCGCCTGGACCCGAAAGGCGTGCCGATTGCCATATACGGCAATGTGTTTGAAATATCGGGCTATAAGATATCGGAGTTAATGCGCGATCCGACGATCTGGAAAAAGTGGGTTCATCCCGAAGACATAGAACGTGTTCTTGTAACCTATAGAGAAATATCTGCGACAGGCGAGCGTCGAGCCGTCGAGCATCGCCTAGTTCGAAAGTCCGGCGAACCGAGATGGCTACGCACTCACATTGCCCCGCGCTATGATGAACAAGGCAATTTTATCTGCTACGACGGAATTGGAATAGACGTCAGCGAAAGCGTCGCCGTCAAGCAAAGGGAAGCAGGACAAACTATGCGCATGTGCGCCCTTACAGAGTTGAGCCAAGCGTTGGCATCATCTCTGGATGTGCAGCAGATACTCGATATTACAACAAAGCAAGTGTGCAGCACGTTGTCATGCACATGCATTGGAATAACAGTATCGCCTTCTGTCAATCAAGTGCAGCATGTCTCAGCTTGCTGTGTTGACCACTGTGCAAACAAATATTTTATTGAAGCGGCTGCAGGCATAAACATATCCGTCGAAAAGATATTTGAATCTCGAGGCGTCGGGCCGAGAATTGTTGAAGACATTGCAGACATACCCAACTTGTCTGACATATTGGAAAAATGCACTGCGCCACATCCGCTTGGCTCGGTCGCTATCGCGCCACTCACAGCGGGACCTGATGTTGTTGGGGCTATCATCAGCATACGGCCTCACGAGCAAGAATTTGACCGCGACGCCTTTTGGTTTTTTAACGAAGTGGCCTCGCATGCGTCTGCTGCGCTAACAACTGCCTCTTTATACAGTCAACAAGCAAATATCGCCGAAAATCTACAGCGCAGTTTGATACCATTAGAGCCGGTCGTCGATAATCTCGACATTGCCACTTTATACGCGCCCGCCCCAGGTGAATCTCAAGTCGGGGGCGATTTTTTCGATGTGTTTTGCGTCAGCGACGACACCGTTGCTCTTGTGGTCGGAGACGTTTCTGGAAAGGGGTTCAAGGCCGCAATACACACGGCGGAAGCCAAATATATGCTGCGGGCATTTGCTCATATTGACCCCGCGCCGCTATCGGCAATCACTCGTCTAAACGAGGCTCTTTACAATTATCTGCCCGACGATATATTTATTACGTTAGTTTACATGCTTATAGAGCCATCAAAGCACTCTATCACCTATGTCAATGCCGGACATGAAGTGTGCATTGTTCGCAGTGGTAAATATAATTCGCTGCATGAGCTTTTGCCCACCGGGCAGATGCTGGGAGTGACACAATGTGCATTATATAAGGCCGCGCAAGTGCTGCTGCTAACGGGTGATGCACTCTTTTGCTACACTGACGGCATCACTGATGTTAGCTCAAATGGAACCAGATTTGGCTACGATGCACTGTGCAACGTAATATCGGAAGCGCCTGCTTACGATTCAAAAGCCATTCTCGAATACGTTATGGACAAAGTTCATAAATTTGGTGCGGCACGCCAAATGGACGACCAAGTCGCACTCGTCGTCAGAAATCTTGTATAGCTGAAGCGCTAGTAAAATTCTCAACTATAAACACTAATATCAGTTACTCTGTGCAAGGCCGTTTGGCGTGATATAATACGAGCATCGAAAGGCGGTGATTGCTATGCCGAGATACATCGAGCAGATGGTCAGCGAGCAGGTAAGCAAATCTGAATTGGCGCGACAAAAAGAAATCGAAAGCGGGATAAAGTGCGGTCGTTCTGTTATAACTATTTCCCGGCGCATGGGCAGTGGGGCGCGCATTATTGCGCAAAAGCTGGCCGATGAACTTGGATGGAGCATATGGGACAAGGATCTTCTTGACGCTATTGCCGACAATGCACATGTCTCCAAAAAAGTTGCAAAAGAATTCGATGAGCACACCATCTCGGAAATTGAGCTTTTTGCTCGAGGCATGTTTGGCGACTATGAGCGGGCAGGATTTATCTATCCGCGACACCTCGCCAGAGCAGTAAAGTCCATTGCAAAACTTGGAAATGCAATTATACTTGGCAGGGGCGCAAACTTTTTACTTCCCGATGCGCTAAATATCCGCATTGACGCTTCCGACGAACGCCGCATAGAAAATATGATGCAATATGAGGATATGACGCGCGATGCGGCAATTGCGAAATTGCACGAGTCCGACCGCGAGCGCTCGCACTTTGTTGAAAGTGTCTTTGGCAGAAAAATTTCCGAATCTGCAATATATGATTTAACCATCTGGATGGATGAGTTCACCAACGATGGCGCTGTGCGCATAATTCTTACTGCTATTGAGGCTTGGTGCGCAGGAAATCAATAGCGCCTTGCTCAAAAATGCAAAATAGCCGCTGGCTCGTAAGAACCGGCGGCTATAAGTAATTTATTACTTTATCATTTAAAGCCGCGCTCGAAGCGTTTGAATACTTCCCAAGCTGTGTCAGCAACAATGCGGACGGTGCGGTCGGATATTCTTTCTCCTCCGCTGGTTTCAAATGCCCTGTCCGTAAAATCCGCGTTTCGGTAAGTGACATCCAATACGCACGGCGATTCTGCTATTAGCGGCTGGAATTCTTTTATGCGTTTTGCAGCATTCAAAGCTCCCTCTTTTATGCGCTTGCGGGAAACTGTGGGATGAAAAACCTCAGCGCAGTTGCGAGTGAGGCCGATTTTAGTGACGGCTGTTTCAATGTCTCCGACGACGTCCTTCGCTTCCTCGCAAACAGCCTTATCGCCCGCAACAAAAATCATCGGCACGCCTAAATATCCCGCCAAATATGCAAAACCTCCCACTTCGCCTATCGGCTTTCCGTTTAATCGAAGCTCATAAATATCGCCGTTCATAGTGTGCGCCATAACGCCGTCGGCGGTTCCTGCCATGCAGTGAGCGCCGACAAAGCACATCGCATCGAAGTCGGACGAAAGCCCGTATGGATATGGAGTCGATCTGCCCCGAATCAAGCTTGCAGCCGGGTCAATATCAGCAGGCCGAATCGTGCGCCCGCCGCCGTGGTAATCTCGCGCGACAAATTCGGTAAACCCACCTTGGCGCAGGCCTTCGATTGTCGCATTGATATCGCCGGCCATGGCTTCGGCTCCCATGCTGTTTTCTTCATCGTCCCAAGTCACTGTGCCGGTTGTGCCTTCATAATCACAAAGTATGTATGCCTTCATTGCATCCTCCAGTTACTACAAATGAATTCGCGGACGACAAAGAGAATCCTCCGTGGCGAAAAGGCCCGAATCTATTGATCGAGTATCAATAAATGAGTCTATATCCGATAAAATAACCCGCAATATTACTTGTTTTTTATTTATGATGTTGACATTACTAATGTCACAGGGTAACATTCAAGCATAGTATCGGAAAATATAGATGTTGCAGCAGATATTTATGCAGTTTTCTGTACAAGCAACGCGTGTATTTGGGGAGAAGAATATGTTAAAGAAGCTTTTGTGCCTTGCTGCATTAATTTCGCTGTTGTTAGTTACGCCTGCGCTTGCCCAGACATGGGGGCTGCTAAGTGCAGACAATTACTCGGATGCAACTACGCTGCAGATAAACCGAACTGCTGCGGGTGCAGGTGAGTGGACATGGACGTTTACTTTATACCACGGAAATTCCACGGCAACCCCTCTACACCAGTTTAGTGTTGGATTGCTTGTAGATGACACTGCCGGATTAGGCAATGGTGACTTGACCTCAGGCCACTATTATAACTACACTTCCAGCATTACCGCGACAAAATTCGAAACTCAAGAAAACGCCTTGTGGCTTGGTTTTACATTGCCATATGGCCAAAGTGCAACGTTTTCGTTTACGACCGATCTGGATTCGATAGGCTTGGCAAATCATGAAGCCAGAGACAATACTTATACCCCGACATGGGCCAACGCACAGACGCCAGTTGCTCCGGAGCCGTCAGGTATTGCAGCGCTGATGGTGGGATTTGTCGGCTTGGCGGGCAGACTCCGAAGAAGGCATTAGTCCAACGCTGGTAAAGATGCCAAATAGTTAAAATTTGCCTGAGGGTTTTAACCCTCAGGCTTGCTATATGGATGTAGCACTCCAAACAAGCTACGAATTCGCAAACATAACGCCGGGATTTAGCGCCGCATCGGGATCAAATAATTTCTTTAGATAGCGCATCTCATCTACGCCCTTATCTCCATACATCGTCCGCAAAAACGGCGCTTTTAATTTGCCGATCCCATGCTCGGCTGATACAGAGCCCCCCATTTTTACAACATTGCGCGCCCATGACATATATAATCGCTTGCCTATAGCATACTCGTCCATATCGTGCGGCAGTATGTTGACATGGACGTGATTGTCTCCGATGTGACCGAATATAACAGATTCGAGGCCGTTTGCGCTCAAGTCGGCGTTGTACATCGCGATTGCAGCAGCAAGTTGAGCGTTTGGAACGGACATATCAGTGCCAAGTTTGGTAATATCGGCACACTTGCGCTTGCGCTCGCCGATAATTAGATTGACAGCCTCAGGAATCGCATGGCGGAACGACTTCATCGACTCCATTTCGCGCTGCGTCGTTGCAAACCACGTGTCTTCGTCACTGCCGCCAAGTGCATTAACACTCTCAATAAGTTCCATAGCAGCATCTTCAATTAAATCGACTTTGTCGGCGTGAAATTCGATATATAGCGCGGAGTGGTAGTGCGGCTTAAGCGCGGGAATGTTTTCAAAGGCTGAATTTGACGATTTCACATTTCGTAGAGTATCGAGCGCGTCGTGGTTGAAAAACTCTATCGCAGCCGGACGCATACTGCTTTCGGATCGTGCAATATGGACAAGCGATAAAATTGAGTCCTCGCTCGGCATAAAGACTGTCAGACCGCAAATTGCGTTCGGGCACGCTATAAGCTTGAGTTCAATTTCTGTAATAATACCAAGTGTGCCCTCGGAGCCAATGAACAGATCAATAATATCCATATCGTCGGCAATATAATAGCCTGCCGCCGATTTTACACTCGGCATATTATAGCTGGGAAGCATTCCATTTATGGATCGACCATCTTCGGTGCGCAGCATAAATGAGCGGCCACTGGCCATGTGCTCACCTCGCCTGATCGCCAGAATATCACCATCAGCAAGCACAACCCTAATCGAATTTACCCAGTTGCGCGTCGGCCCATAGAAAAAAGACATTGCGCCCGAGGCGTTACAGGCCGTCATTCCACCAAGTGACGCGGATGTCTCGGTCGGATCTGGCGGAAACATAAGATTGCGAGGCGAAATTGCATTGCGCACA
>JAEWSK010000227.1 GCA_023398345.1 Armatimonadota bacterium
CCTTGAGGTTCATATCTTCGGGTAAGCCGCCAACATTGTGATGCGATTTTATAGTCGCGGCATTCTTTGTCCCACTTTCGATCACGTCAGGATACAGCGTACCCTGTGCGAGATATTTTGCACCCTCTATCCTAGATGCGTGCTCTTCAAAGACTCGCACAAACTCTTCGCCGATTATTTTTCGTTTCTCTTCGGGATCCGTGACGCCAGCCAATCGCTCTAGAAATCGATCTTCAGCATCAACATATATTAGCTTAATCTTAAAATGATCCTCGAATGTATGCCGAACAGTAACAGCTTCGTTTTTGCGCAACAAGCCGTGGTCAACAAAAATGCAAGTGAGCTGGTCGCCTATAGCCCTGTGAACAAGAGCGGCCACACAACTCGAATCAATACCACCGCTAACTCCACATATTACCTTATCAGAACCAACTTCGTTGCGAATTGCTTTGATTGCCGTGTCGACAAACGACGCCATGTCCCATAAGCCCTTAAGACCGCACTGTCCATAGAGGAAATTCTTAATTACATCCATTCCCCAGGGCGTGTGGACAACTTCGGGGTGAAACTGAACACCAAAAAGTTTGCGCTCGGGATCGGAAAACGCCGCAACAGGCGTATTTGCTGTTTTTGCAGTTATTCTAAAACCAGGTGGAACATTCTCAACAAGATCGCCGTGACTCATCCAACACACAAGGTCGGAGCCGAGCCCAGAAAAAAGGTCGTCAGAATAAATTACATCAAGATCTGTTCGTCCGTATTCTTTGTGCTCGCCGGGAGTAACCACGCCACCGAGTTCAAAAGCCATCAATTGTGTGCCGTAGCATATTCCTAAAATGGGAATTCCAAGATCAAAAAGCGCCTTGTCACATCTAGGTGCGCCAGGCTCATACACGCTCGCAGGCCCGCCGGATAAAATGATCGCGCTTGGTTTACGATTGCGCAGCTCCTCTATTGGCGTATCAAAGGATACTATTTCACAATAGACGCTGCATTCGCGCACACGTCTTGCAATAAGCTGGGTGTATTGTCCGCCGAAATCGAGGATTAAAACAAGTTCTTCAACACCGGCTGGTGGATTACTGGCCACGTATGCCTCCACGACATAAATGTGAGTTCAATGGGAGTACAAATGATAACAGAGCTATTGCCCACTGTCAATCAAAAGCAATGAAGTGTGCTTATCATATTTACGAACACGTAAACATGACATACATCAGCAGATTTTACTGCATTGTAGACCAACAGGACTCAGGCCCATTTGAGAGCCTGAGTCCATTTTGGTATTTCTACATCATTCCGCCCATGCCACCCATTCCGCCGGGCGGCATGCCCGGAACTGGGGCGTTTTTGCTTGGTTTCTCGGTAATAATGGCTTCTGTCGTGAGCATCAAAGCAGAGATGCTCGCAGCATTTTCCAGTGCAGAGCGCGTAACTTTTGCTGGATCAATGATGCCTGCGACAACCATGTCTTCGTAATCGCCAGTAGCTGCATTGAAGCCTTCGTTCTTTTTCAATGACTTTACTTTGCCGACAACAACAGAACCTTCATCACCTGCATTTTCAGCTATGCGACGCATTGGTGCTTCGAGTGCGCGTGCAATAATCTTAGCGCCGACCAGTTCGTCGCCTTCGAGTTTGAGTTTTTCCACCGCAGGGATCGCACGTATGAGTGCAACGCCTCCACCTGGAACAATCCCCTCTTCTACTGCAGCACGAGTCGCATTCATTGCATCTTCGATGCGGGCCTTGCGCTCCTTGAGAGCTGTCTCAGTCGCAGCACCTACTTGGATAACTGCAACACCGCCTGAAAGCTTTGCAAGACGCTCTTGCAGCTTTTCACGGTCGTAATTTGAGTCGGTTGACTCAAGCTCATGCTTGATCTGAGCAACACGGCCCTTTACAGCGTCTTCAGTTCCCTTGCCTTCGACAATCGTTGTCTTTTCTTTTGTGATTACGATCTTCTTGGCCGATCCAAGCATAGCAATGTCGAGATTATCGAGTTTTATTCCTAGGTCTTCTGTTACGAATGTCCCACCAGTGAGAATTGCGATGTCCTGCATCATAGCCTTGCGTCGATCCCCGAATCCGGGAGCCTTGACCGCTGCTACATTTAGAGCGCCGCGCAGCTTGTTAACTACGAGCATTGCGAGCGCCTCGCCCTCAAGATCCTCACAGATAATCACTAGCGGTTTGCTAAGCTGCATTACTTTTTCGAGAACCGGCACCAAATCGGCAATGGCCGAGATCTTCTTTTCGTAAAGAAGGATCAGCGGATCGTCATAGACGGTTTCCATTCGCTCCATGTCAGTTGCCATGTAAGGCGAAATGTAACCTTTGTCAAACTGCAGACCTTCGACCCACTTCATGCTCGTGTCAGTGCCCTTGGATTCTTCAACTGTGATGACACCGTCGTTGCCGACTTTGTCCATCGCCTCGGCAAGAAGCTCACCAACCTGGGCATCATTGGCTGAGATTGTTGCAACCTGGGCAATTTCACCGCGCTCGCGAACGGGAGTGCTCATCTTGCGTATTTCAGCGACAGCGGCTGCGACAGCCTTTTCAATACCGCGCTTGATTGCCATAGGGTTTGCGCCGGCAGCCACGTTCAAAAGACCTTCGCGCACAATAGCCTGAGCCAAAACCGTAGCAGTTGTCGTTCCGTCGCCTGCTATGTCATTGGTCTTTGACGCCACTTCGCGAACTAGCTGAGCTCCAACGTTTTCAAATCGATCTTCGAGCTCAATTTCTTTGGCAATAGTCACGCCGTCATTTATGACGGTGGGACTGCCAAACTTTTTCTCTATCACGGCGTTGCGGCCGCGCGGGCCGAGCGTACCGCCAACGGTATCGGCGAGCACATTTACGCCGCGCTCCATCGCACGACGCGCTTCTTCATCAAATTTTATATCTTTAGCTGCCAACTTTGCCGCCCTTGCCTTTCTTCTCAATAATCGCAAGCACGTCGTCCTGGCGAAGAATCATGAACTCCTCACCACCGACCTTGACTTCGGTTCCGGCATATTTGCCGTAGATAATCGTGTCTCCGGGCTTTACGTCTACCGGCTTAAGCTTGCCGGATTCCATCTGTGCGCCGGGGCCGACAGCGATAACTTCGCCTTCGAGCGGTTTTTCTTTTGCGCTGTCAGGCAGCACAATACCGCCAGGAGTTATCGCCTCAGCGGATACGGTTTTGACGATGATCCTGTCTCCTATAGGCTTCAACATATCTATTCACCTCTCAATGATAAATAAACTTTACTTTAGCACTCAGCAACAACGAGTGCTATCGGAGGTATTTTACAAGCATTGTGGCTTGGTCGTCAAGTAAAAAAATCGTCTGCAGTAAGTGAATTACTTGCCGCAGACGATTTAGGTGCAAATATAAAATGGTTATCGTGCTGACTTGATTATTGTCGCAAATGAATCTGCCTTTAGCGCCGCCCCGCCAACAAGTGCGCCATCAATATTTGGCTTGGCAAGCAGTTCTGCGGCGTTCTTATCATTTACGCTGCCGCCATACTGAATGCGCACGGCTTCAGCA
>JAEWSK010000244.1 GCA_023398345.1 Armatimonadota bacterium
GTCCGAACTCGGACTGTCCTTTTTTTTGTGCGTCAAAAAACTTTGCTGAGCTAAACCTAGTTATGGAATACCATTTATGAAATACCTGACCTACAGCTTTCGGGCTGGTCGGTCACGAGGAATTCCATAAATGCCGATCATTTCTATGAGCGCCAAGCTAATTGCGTATCTTGCAGCAACCAATCTTGCGCTAAGATATTCATATCGACTGTGCTCACACACAAATAATCGCATATTGTCGCTTTCGGCTCCAGTCACAATAATATCGTTGTTAACGGCTATAGTTGCCCTTTTGCCGATGACGACTACTCTGGCCGTAACGATTCTATTCATTATGATTGCGGATGGATCGCCCATTACGATCCTGGCGCTCAACCACAGTTCTGGCGCGCTCGGCTTCACACTGTGGGGCGCTGGACTTGGGTTTATTTGCGTCATGCTTATGTTTGCCTGCGGCTTGGCAGGCAAATTCATTACCGTGCATAAAATCGACGGCGAAAATCGTCGAGAGCGCATACCCAAATTCTACATTGGGCTGATAGACTATATCGGCGGCGCAATTTTTGAGGAAGTTGTGCTGCGCGGCTACATTTTCTATCTGCTAAGCAGCGTGTTTGGGGGAATTGTGGCGATTTTTGTGTCGTCGTTCATATTCTCTCTACTTCATCTTGTCAGGCCGGATCGGATCCCGGCAGTATTTACACTCAATGCTTTTATTTTTGGACTTCTCACCGGTGCAAGCCGATACTACACTGGCGCACTTTGGCTGCCAATAGGGCTTCATATCGGGTGGAACGTGACTGCCGGGCCAATTTTGGGGCTGCCCTACTCCGGCATCACATATGACAGGGGTATTGTTAGAAGCGAGGTAAAGGGGCCGCAGTGGTTCACAGGCGGGCTTTATTCACCGGATGCAGGATTACTTGGGACAATTGCGCTGGCCGTAGCAGCGGTGGTGCTGGGGCTAGTCGCGCCAATCATATAAAAATACTCATTTGCCGGGAGGTAATGGCGGTGGGAAATTGTGATTTCTGGTTGCAAAACGAAGAAATGCAGTGGTGCAATATCATTGACGATCCATGCTCATGCGAAGGCTTTTGCGAGCGCTGTCGCATAGGAGGGCAATCGCTGACAAGCGTGATGCAGATTGAAGAAAACTACACGCTCAAAGAAGCAGCTCACCGCGCTCAAAAGCGCAGGCACAGCGTCGAAAAAGCAAGCTGACAAATTGAATACCCAACAATTATAAAAGCATTGCCGGTTACTTGGAATTTGAACTCAGTGCAATTCCACTGTTGACTAGATGCGCGCGCGCAACGTAGAATATTTCCATCAACCATAATTGGAGCCGGTAGATGAAATCACACACAAAGTACCTTACATTCAATACTGATGCAAGCCGCGCCATCATTAACATTACCGGCGAATGCAAGGCCGCTCTTCAAGATAGCGGCATAGCTGAGGGGATGATGCTCGTTTCTGCAATGCACATCACCTCGGGCGTATGGGTCAACGACAACGAACCGGGCATCTGGCAAGATGCAATGGACATGCTCGAGCAACTCGCGCCGGAAGGCCCCGACTATATGCACCACCATACCGGCGAAGAAAACGGACACGCCCACCTCAAAAACTTGCTTATTCACCATCAAGTTATTGTGCCGATCACAAACAGTCGGCTTGATCTCGGCCCGTGGCAAGCGATTTTATATGCCGAATTCGATGGAAAGAGAAACAAAAGGCTGATAATCAAAATAATCGGTGAATGAAACCCGGCAATATGGGTATATAAAAAGACAACAGACTCATCGGAGGGTACCCATATGGTTCAAGTTGGACAGCAGGCCCCGAACTTTCAGGCAGAGGCAGTCACCGACCACGAGTTCACGCAAATATGTTTGAGCGACTATACCGGCAAATGGGTTGTTCTCTTCTTTTGGCCCCTCGATTTTACATTTGTCTGCCCGACAGAAGTAACTGCATTCAGCAAGCGGCTTGATGAGTTCAAAGCGATTGGAGCTGAAGTGCTCGGAATCAGCACTGACAGCAAATTCACGCATTTGGCTTGGAAAGAAAAAATCGGCAATGTGCGCTACCCCATGCTCTCCGACATTACAAAAGATATTAGCAAACAATATGGCGTGCTATTGGAAGGCGAAGGAATCGCACTTCGCGGCTTGTTTGTGATCGATCCCGACGGCAAATTGCGCTATCAAGTCGTGCATGATCTAAATATCGGGCGCAATGTAGACGAAGTGCTGCGCGTCATCAAAGCGCTGCAGACGGGCGAGCTATGCCCAATTGACTGGGAAGAGGGTATGGAAACACTTGGGAGCGCGTAGTTTGATTGGATCGGCAAGTATTGCGACGTTTTCGCGCGCTATTATGTAATTTGCACCATTTGCCGCATCGTTTGGAAGCACTGTGCAATTGCGGCTCTGCTGAGTCATTTCGGAGATTTCAATAACGACTCCGTTGGCTTGAACGCTCGCCACGGATGTTGGAACAGTTCGTCGGTGAATTTCAATCACGTTGGTTAAAGTTCTGCCCGGACGCTTGATTAGTTTGCCGTCATAATACATAGCCGCAGATGTGCCTCCATCAAGACACACGGCATCAACTGAACCCAATGTCTTCATGACTGTAGCAAGCTTTGCAAATGTGACCGGCGTGCGGACAAGCACCAACTGGAGCTTATTATAAGGCGTCACGCCCAGCGCAATTCGCGTCCTTGCCCCAAATAGCCCCGGATGGCGAAAACCCTCCAGCCTTGCGTTTAGCACAAATTGGCCGTTTGCCAACAGCCTCGGGCCGGTGCGAAAGCCGCATTCGGCATTGCCGAGATCGCATGTCCGGCCAAACTTTGCGTCCATAAATGCAACTTTGTTATCCGGCGTAAAACAGACGGCTGTTCCAATATGGCTCTCGTAAATAGTTTTCCCATCGCTTACGATAGTGCCGGTGGGCATGAGCGTGCGCATGTCGAAGTATATACCAGTGACGGCCGCCAGGGGCGCATGGCGCTTTACTAGCGTGTCAAACGACTCACTGTGGGCAATGCCTCTTGCCGGAAGTCCGATGTCGACCTTGAGTGTGGGGTCATTTAGATCAGCTTGAATAACACAAACTGACGCACCATAAATGTGGCCCTTAAAGAAAGCAACGCTGTCGGGGGCGGCAATTACATGAGGCGGCGCAATGAGCATCAGCGCAGTGAAGATTACAGTCAAGTTGAGCAATCTATTGGTGGCTCGCATCTGACCGCACCTCCTTTATCGGTCGCTTTTGACTGCGTCGTCCTGTCATCCTATAGGCGGGGCGGCCCTGCGGCCGACTGTGTTAATGAAGAGCTTCCTACACTTATTATACGAATCAGGCCCGCACAATGTTTCCTTTTCGAGATAAAACAGGAATTTATGCGGGCATGCCGAAGCAACGGGACTTGACAAGGGGTAAAATGCGTGTTACCAAGAAAGAGTAACCTCCAGGGCGGTGGGCTACTCAGGATCGATCATTTTTGATCGATGGTCTGCCGCCTTACCTATTCTTGAGTATCCGGCAAAACTTCAATGGCCTCGTTGAGCTTGACCCAGATTACTTCACCCTCGTGGCGCACATAAAGCACGTTTTCGTCCGCAGCAACATCAAGCAGCCTCGCCGTTCGAGTCTCATATTTGACATCTCCACTGCTTGAGCTTACTGGGAACCGATAGGTGAGCTTAAGGTTTTCCTCAGCGTCTAACCTTGCGGCAATATCGGATAGATCTAACAAGTCATCCTCCCAGCAGTGGCACTGGCTTCCTGCCACATTCTGTGTCATATTATGCAAGCCGAGCGCATATTCCTTCTGATATGCGCACAACATTAGCACAATAAACAATGTATTTACTTGGCTATCTCATCATCAGTTAAATAACACGCGGGATCTTGCATCCAAGGCTCGCCATACACGGCAATTGCGCGAGCGCGGAAGTTGCCGTTGCAGACGTCGACCCAGCGGCAATTTTCATGCGCGCATCTGCCCGACAGAAGCGACTTACGGTTTTTTAAATTGGCCATTATAGGATCGGACGTATCCGTCCATATTTCCGAGAACGGACGCTCGCGGACATTTCCGAAAGTATGCGATTGCCAGAACTGGTCGGCATGGACATTTCCAAGATTATCGACACAACCAATCGCAACACCCGAAGCATTTCCGCCATTGGCTTTCAACAATTCATAGACTTGCTTGGCGCGCTCTGGGTCTTCTTTGAGCAAGCGCATATATAGATAGACGCCGTCACAATGGTTGTCGACCATTAAAATATCTTTGTCGATCCCGCGGCGATGCATATTCATTGAACGATCTAAAATCAAATCAAACGCATTTCTCGTCTGCTCATGGCTAAGATCATCATCGACTATACCGGCCCCGCGGCCTGTATATACAAGATGATAAAAACATGCGCGCGGGATATTTAGCTCTTCTATTAAATCAAATATTGCGGGTAAGTCTTTGACATTTTCGCGTGTCAAAGTTAATCTAAGTCCAACTTTTTGGCCAATACTTAGACAGTTCTCGAAGCCTTTAATGGCAGCGTCGAAAGCGCCTTTGACTCCACGAAACTTATCGTTTGTCTCGCCCACCCCATCTAGGCTAATGCCTACATATGAAAAACCAATTTCTTTGATCTTTGCTGCGACGGATTTGGTAATAAGCGTTCCATTGGTGGATATTACCGGACGCATGCCAAGCTCACGAGCATACGCCCCCAACTCGAACATATCCTGACGCATCAGCGGCTCCCCGCCGGAAAACAGCAACACTGGAGCCTTGAACACAGCCAGATCGCGTATCATTGCGCGAGCTTCTTCGTTAGTCAGTTCGCCATCATATTGCTCATTGCATGACTGCGAGTAGCAGTGCGCGCACTTGAGATTGCAGCGTCGAGAGCAATTCCAGACGACTATAGGCTTGCGCTCCGAAAATGGCGTTTCGTAGCGAAGTGTGTCGCCCCAACTCGATCTATCACAGTAAAGTTTTGTGATACTTATCATTGTTCTAAAATGCGCTCAGTATGGCTATTTAGCGCACAAACAAGTCCTTCTATCGTGTATTCGGAAGCAGTTATTATATTTGTTAAGCCGTGGTTTCGAGCCGCATCGGCTGTGATCGGCCCGATGCAGGCGGCGGTCACGTCTTTGGTTAAATTCGCGTCGCCTATCAATTCAAAAAAACTGTTGACGGTCGATGCGCTGGTAAACGTAATCGCGTCAATTGGTTCTTCGATACGCTTTCGCAGAATCTCAGCTTTCGATTCATCGGTCACGGTCATATATGCAGCAGCTACCACCACTTTTGCACCGCGAGCGCACAGCCCGTCGGGAATTTCTTGGCGCGCCTCCTGTGCACGAGCAATCAGCACATGTTTGCCCGAAATATCACCAGGAAATTCGCGAACTACCGCTTCGGCAACGTACTCCGACGGCACATAATCTACTTTAAGCTTAAGACTGCGCAGCGCGGCGGCTGTCTTTGGCCCTATAGCTCCGAGTTTTGCGCTTCCAAACGCGCGTATATCTAGCCCTAGCTCATCGAGACGCTTTACAAACCAATCGACCCCGTTTGCGCTTGTAAATATGACCCAGTCGAACGAATCAAGCTTCGAAATTGCCGAATCCAACGGCCCATAATCCGGCGGCGGCATAAATTTTATTACAGGAAACTCGTCTACTGCCGCACCCAGTTCCTCTAATTGCACCGTGAGCGCGCCCGCAGAGCATTGCGCACGCGTGACAATTATGCGCTTTCCAAACAGCGGCTTTGTCTCAAACCATGATATCGCCTCGCGCATGCGAACAACGTCGCCGACAACTGTAATTGCAGGAGCCGCTAAGCCCGCTATGCGCACCTTGTCTACGATGTTCTCTAAAACGCCAACTACAGTTCGCTGCGTCGGATGCGTTCCCCACTCCACTAGCGCAACCGGGGTCTGCGGATCACGGCCGTTGTCCATCAGAGCCTTAACAATATTCGACAGCCGCTCGACGCCCATAAGAAAGACAAGCGTGTCCAGACCAGTGGCAATTTTGTCCCACTTTATATCGCTTTCAGATTTTTGCGGCGATTCATGGCCGGTTATGATGCCCAGCGACGCGCAAAGCCCTCGATGCGTAACGGGGATGCCCGCGTAAGCCGGAGCAGCTATAGCTGAACTGATGCCGGGCACAACTTCAAATTCGATTCCGGCAAGCTTAAGCGCCTCGGCCTCCTCGCCTCCTCGCCCGAACACAAACGGATCGCCGCCCTTGAGCCGAACTACAACTTTGCCTTGCTTTGCGCGGTCGATTATTACGCCTATTATTTCTTCTTGAGGTAACGTGTGATCACGAGAAGCCTTGCCGACATACACGATCTCCGCGTCGGGTCGAGCAAGCTTGAGTAGGCGGGGATTTGCTAGGCGGTCATTAACGACAACATCGGCGCGAGCCAGCAATTCCGCACCACGCACAGTAAGCAACTTTGGATCACCAGGCCCGGCCCCAACTAAATAGACCTTGCCCGATACCGCTTTGACAGGCTCAAAAAGTGGCATCACTGGTCACCATTTCAGGCTCACCAAACTCATTTCTGACTAAAACCGTATCGTGCTTGAAATGAGCATCGTCGAGATCGGGATAATCAGTATTGTAATGCAGCCCACGGCTCTCTTTGCGCGACATTGCAGAAAATATAATAAGCTCAGCAGTCAAAGCAATATTGCGCAGTTCCAAGAACTGCGGCGTAAGCGCTCCATCCAAATATAGCTCATCAGCGCGAGTTTTGACGTCTCGAACAATCGACAAAGCCATTTCCAAGCGCTCATTGTTGCGCACTGTCCCGACATATTTCCACATCGCAGCGCGAATCTGCAATGTGAGTTCGTCAATAACGCTAATTGGAACAGGTTTGGAATGTCGATCAATAGAAAATTCTTCAATGTCTGCATGGGTTATTTCGCCAATGCGTTTGCGCGCATCAATCGCCGCCCTTCGCGCATAGACAATTGCTTCAAGCAGCGAGTTGCTTGCAAGCCGATTTGCGCCATGAACACCTGTGCATGCAACTTCGCCGCACAAATAGAGATTTTCAATAGACGAGCGACCCTCAGTGTCGGCAAGCACACCTCCGCAAGAATAGTGCGCAGCAGGCACAATTGGGATCAAGTCTTTTGTGATATCGATGCCGACAGACAAGCAAGTCTCGTAAATCGTCGGGAAGTGCTCTTTGGTATATTCGGGGTTGAGGTGAGTGACATCGAGATAGACGCATTCGTCGCCCGATTTTTTGAGCTCGGAGTCAATTGCTCGTGCAACCACATCGCGCGGTGCAAGGCTGCCCATCTCGTGATAGCGCCCCATGAACTCCTCGCCATTTTTGAGCTTCAACACACCGCCCTCACCGCGCACGGCTTCAGAAATCAGAAAAGATCGAGCGTTGGGATGATATAGCGTGGTCGGATGGAATTGGATAAACTCCATATTTGCAATTTTTGCTCCAGCGCGATATGCCATCGCAACACCGTCGCCGGTCGCAATTTCGGGATTTGTCGTATGCAGATAGACCCGACTCAGTCCGCCGGTCGCAAGCATCACAACCTTTGCTCGAATACTGATCACATCGCCGGTCTCTGAATCGAGCACATGCGCACCAATGCATCTATTGGCTTCGACAATAAGATCAATTGCGTGGTCGTGCTCAAAGACGCGAATGTTTACGCAGCGCTTTACGTTGGCAACCAACGCGCGCTCTATCTCGCGGCCTGTAAGATCGGCCGCATGAACGATTCTTCTCGCCGAATGGCCGCCTTCACGGCCAAGATGAAGCTGCAGCGGATTTTCAGTGCGGCGGGCATGTGTAAATCTAACTCCGAAATCGGCCAACTCGCGGACGCGGTCCGGCCCCTCTTTGACGAGTATGTCGACCGCATCTTCATGACACAAAAACGCTCCGGCGACGTGTGTGTCGCGAATATGCGCATCGAATGAGTCATGCGCATCCATAACGGCAGCAATGCCGCCCTGGGCATAGTTTGTGTTGGATTCTGTGTCACTTTTCTTAGTAACAACAGCTACGCGACTGTACTCGGCCGCCCTTATAGCAAAACTCAATCCGGCAATCCCGGTCCCCAGCACAAGCACATCAACGTCAATAATCACAATTCAGGCCGCTCCTATATTCGGCTGGACACAATCACGCACCGCATCCAACAACTGCTTCGCGGGCGAGTCCAAAAGCTCCTTGGCCAATAACTCACCCAATTTTTCCGGAAACGCCGGATCTCCCTGCGCCGACTTGCGAATAACGCTCGCGCCGTCGATGCTTGCGACAAGCGCATCAAGCCGCAATGCGCCGTCGTCAACACGCGCAAGCGCCGCAATCGGCGTCTGACAGCCTCCACCAAGGCATTTCATCAATGCGCGTTCAGCAGTCACGCATGCTCTTGTGCTCGGCGAGTCCAGCTTCGCAATAATATTACCTGCCGGATCGCCATGCCTGCACTGAATCGCAAGCGCACCCTGCCCGGCCGCGGGAAGACATATATCGTATGACAATTGCTCTATAATTCGCGTTTCAGGATTTTTGCTTTTCTCAAGCTCTGAGGCATCCATCAAACCCATGCGCAACAGCCCGGCGCATGCGAGTATCACAGCGTCGCAGCATCCGTCATCCAGCTTGTGCAGTCGCGTGTCGAGATTGCCTCGCAAATCGCATATTTCAACATCCGGCCTCACAGCAAGTATCTGCGCCCGCCGCCTGAGACTGCTCGTGCCGATCTTCGCACCTGCAGGCAAATCCATCAGAGAGCCGCGCAAGGAAATCAACGCATCGGCAGGACACTTTCGCTCGGGAAACGCCGCAATGCATAATCGCTCATCCATCTCACTCGGCAAATCCTTGGCGCTGTGCACGGCAAAGTCAATCTCACCGGCAATCAACGCCGCTTCGATTTCTTTTACAAACAGGCCCTTGTCACCGATATTTGCCAGCGGCTTATCGAGAATCTTATCGCCGGTCGTCTTAATAATCTCGACCTGGCACTTCACGCCCGGATTGAGCCTCTCGACATCGTCGATTATAATCTGCGTCTGCCTTAGCGCTAACGCACTGCCCCTGCTGCCTACTTTCATACTTTTACAATTATACAGTAACAAGCACAGATATGGAATCAAAGCTTATGTCACGGGAAATGTCATGCCTTAATGAATTTGCTCTGACTGCTTTTTTGTAGGCAAACGCAATTGATTGACAGTAGACTTGTGTCTGGTATAGACTATAACCAATGCAGCTTGAGGTGATCCATGAGCAAAGCACTTACTGCTAGGCAGCGCGAGGTACTAGAGGCAATACGCGATTTCGCAACGCGCAAAGGCTACCCGCCTTCGATACGCGAGTTGGGCAAGTTACTGAAAATATCTAGTCTCCGCGGCGTTACAATCCACCTCGACGCGCTTGCCAAAAAAGGCTTTATCGAGCGTGAAAGCACATCGCGAAGCATACGACTATTGACACCAACAGACTGCACAAGCAACTGCATGTCGGTGCCGCTTGTTGGATCAATCGCTGCCGGACTGCCGCTGCTGGCCGTTGAAAATATTGAGGATTACTTGCCGATTCCACCTAATATAGCGGCAAACTCAGACGAGCTATTTGCATTGAAAGTAAAAGGCGACAGTATGATAGGCGACTGCATTTGCGACGGCGATATTATTATCGTACGCAGCCAGCCGTCCGCCGAAAACCGCGAGATAGTGGCGGCTATGATCGGCGACGAAGCTACAGTGAAACGATTGGACACGTCAAGCCAACCGGCTAGATTGCTGCCGTCAAACCCAAACTACGAGCCAATTGAGCTCGTGCGCGAAGACGTGCGCATACTCGGCAAGGTGATGGGGTTAGTGCGATCCTATGCGCAGAATTAAATAGCGCTAATCGCGTCGTCAAGGCTGTCGTAAACGGCAAAAACCGTATTAAGACGTGTAATTCGTAAAATTCTGTCGATTGACGTGTTGCATTTTACGAGATTTATAGTGCCGCCTTGCGGTCGAAGTCGCCTTGTCGCGGAAAGCAATGCACCAAATCCGCTGCTGTCCATATAGG
>JAEWSK010000260.1 GCA_023398345.1 Armatimonadota bacterium
CCCCGTTGACCGGATCGAGCTTGTATGCGCCAATTGCAGTCAGCCTTTTGAAACTGTAAGCAGTCTGCGGCGCAATGCCGGGAATCTCGAAGTAGCCCTGTTTGCGAGAAGGATTTTTTGAGTCAAAGACAGGCGTGGTCTTGTCGATAATATTCGCACGCACACCCATATACGCCCTGTTGCCGCTGCGCACAACTGCGAGACAGTCCCCCACCCGCAAATTCGGAACAAAGCTCTTGCGCGGGTCATATTCGACAACATTGCCGCTCAATCGGGTTAGACCACCCTGCAGCCCCATTCGCTTGAAATTACACGGATCGGTGCAACCAAATCTGCTAATTGGCTTGTGAAGAACATAGACATGCTTCACATCCGAAGGCAGCGCGCTGGTGAGACGAATAAGTCCTTGCGAGTCGGCAGCGAGCTGCTTTTCATCTTCGGCCTTGAGGTATGTGTGACCTTTTGCTGATTTGTTCTCGAATACACCTAAAACATATCCGATGGTCAATGGGTCTTTTACGCGGATCGTCTTGGAATTGATCACATCGGCTGCCATCACTTCTTCGCTCATACCTGAGTTCGGATCGTGGAACCACTGGTCAAAAATACAGCCGAGCATTGTAACTTGCTTGGTAAGATTTGCTACGTTGACTTTATCGACAGTATCAAACGGCGTATCGACTAACTGACGCCCATCATCTGTCGAGACGAAAGATACGCCCTTTCCCTCAGCTAAAGTCACGACCTCGCTATCGAGGGCGAACTTGCCGGGAACAAAGTTGCGCCAGTCTTTGCCGCTTATTGGATTGACACCATCGGCAAATCGTGAAGCCCTATCATCGAAAAAGCCCAACGCGGCGGCTATTCGTTCGGAGTCATCGCGACTGCAAGTTGCTATATCGGAAAATTTGTTTTGTATATCCTCGCGGCAATTATAGAAATAGCCCTTGTAGAAAATCCCAACACCCTTTGTCTGACTGCTCAGATCGAGTCCGCACCAAATGTAGGATTTATCCGGCATCGTCACTGGATCAAAACCACTGTGCATCTTGGCAAACAAGCCGCCCGACACTGCCAGTGCAACTAAAACAAGCATAATCCCAAGCAGCGAAACCCATGCGCTCTCCAGCCGCAGTGACTTTAGCTTTCTCCAGACCACACCAACAATCCACAGCATTATGAGAAGCACAAACGGCGGTAGCGCGTATGTAAGCACCATTGAAATCGAACTGCGACCGTGCTTGGGCCAAGTATTACCGAGAAATACGGAAAAACCGCTGGGAATGACATAAGACTCGAGATGGCGGTCCATATACGACCGCATTCCAGCCAGAGCCTGGAAGTGGCCGCTGGTGGCGATAAAACGCACCGACCGCTTCGGAGCAAAGCGAGGATCTTTATAGAGACGCGCCAGCTCGAACATGCTTACAATTCCACATGTTGACTCGGCGCTTGGGGCCAGCGAAGGGACAACCGAAGTGCCGTCGTAGGAAGCATGCAGCACAATCCACTGCTTCTTTAGCTTTGGATCTGTTCCTTCGATTTCACCGACGATGTTGCGCGCTTCAACTTTTTCCCACGGCATTTTGCAAAATATGCGCGCATTTAGCTGAGGTCGCTGCGCCGGAGGCATTTTTGCGTATCTAGCGTTAAGTTCAGCGAGCATAGTGCGAATTGCAGCAGCAGTTTGTTTTTTTACCCAGAACCGCGGCATAGAGACTGGGATCGAGCTAAACTTTGCCTCAGCCTCTCCGCGCATTGTGGTGTCCGGCTCGACAAATAACAGGGCTTTTGCGCCCAATCGCGGAGCGTTCAACCACTCGGTGCCCGAGTTAAAATCGACTAAAGCCGCGCTTCCGGTGACTACTTTATTGTCAAAATCGGGAAGTCGGCCAAAACCACCATCAATTATATGAACTGCCAACCCCTCGGGCGGCAAGTGAGACGTGCGGACAAGATTCGGCCACAATGCAAATATTGGAAACTGCTTGCCATTGATGACGAGTTTGGAGCCCTCATCAATAGGGACAGTCACCTTGAATTTCTCGACTATCACCTTGTCGAGACCTATTGAGCGGAACTGATTTTCCACATATTCGGCCGCCTGGGCACAACCCGGATAGCCGACTATACGCGATGGAGATGACGACAGTGCCTTTACATCTGCCGACAGACGCTCTGAGTTGATCGAGGCGGCAATTGACCTGTAACGATCTTCAACAGCAGGAGTAATATCTGGTCTGGGCAAGGATGACGCAGCCGCAGTCAGTTTCGCTTTAGCAACCTCATGCTTGTCACTCTTGAAAAGCACGTTCCAAAAACATAAAACTAAAACTGCAACAGCAATAATCGCCAAGACGGCAATATTGGAGGCTCTATACTTGTTGATCGCCATACTCCCTTCCCTTTAATGAGATGGAAAAGGATTCCGTCCAATGATACTCGCCTTGATGGAGCGCAGCAACACGCGGGAATCGAAGACGTCTATGCGCGAGACTAGGCAGGGGATACCCAAGTCAATGTCCCGCGTGCAAAAATTATAGCACAGCTGTTAATAGCAACGCAATACTTGTGGCTAGCGTCAAATCCTCACGGACTTGTCTTGGGGCTTTGCCCCAATCCCCACCAGAGACTCTGTCTGGTGACTCTGCCAGCGACTTAGTTTCATGAACCTTCAAATTCTTAAAATTCAGCCCCCATGTGGGGGCTGAATTTTAAGCGTATGGGGTCTGGGGACTGCGTCCCCAGCGGGGTTAAGGGGCAGCGCCCCTTATGGGAGTTAGAGATAAACCCTCATTGCAAATTTACAAGACTATTTGCGCCATGCGGCATTCGGCAGAAACTTCTTAAGAGACGCTATTTCGTCCCGAAGTTCAGCGGCGCGCTCAAAGTCCAAATCTTTGGCAGCTTTCTTCATATCGCGTTCCATTAAGCTTATGTGGGAAAGCAACTCATCGAGAGCCAACGTCTCCGGCTTGATTTCACTGCCCGCCCCGCTTTTGCTAAAACTGAACTCGAGCCCCATAGGAGAATCAGTTTCGATAATGTCGCGGATCGACTTTGCGATAGTTGTAGGAGTTATGCCGTGAGTATCGTTATACTCCATCTGGATATGGCGGCGGCGAGTGGTTTCGTCAATCGCACGCCGCATCGACTCCGTGACGTTGTCAGCATACATTATGACTTTGCCGGACACATTGCGCGCCGCTCGCCCCATTGTTTGGATCAGCGAGCGTTCGTCGCGCAGAAATCCTTCTTTGTCGGCGTCAAGCACTACCACAAGAGAAACCTCGGGAAGATCAAGGCCCTCTCTGAGCAAATTGATGCCAATCAAAGCATCATAAACACCCAGTCGAAGGTCGCGAAGTATCTCGGTGCGCTCCATCGTCTTAACTTCAGAGTGGAGATAGTTAACTTTAATTCCAAGATCGAGCAGATACTCGCTGAGATCTTCGGCCATTTTCTTTGTCAAAGTAGTTACAAGGACTCGCTCGCCCGATGCTGCACGGCGTTTAATCTCGTCAATTAGATCGTCAATTTGGCCCGCAGTCGGCCTTACTTCTATCTCTGGGTCAATCAGGCCCGTCGGACGAATAAGCTGCTCGACTACTTTTGAAGCGTGCTCATTTTCAAACGGCCCAGGAGTGGCCGAAACAAATATCGCTTGGTTTATCAGTTTCTCGAACTCACCAAATCGCAGTGGCCTATTATCCAGCGCGGACGGCAGCCGGAAGCCATAATCAACAAGCACCGTTTTGCGCGACCTATCCCCCGCATGCATCCCGTGAAGCTGCGGAATAGTCTGGTGAGACTCGTCTATAAATAGCAAAAAGTCTTCAGGGAAATATTCAACCAACGTGTGCGGTGTGCTGCCGGGCGGACGGCCATCGACAATGCGCGAATAGTTTTCAATCCCATTGCAATAGCCAAGCTCGCGCATCATCTCCATGTCAAATCGCGTGCGCTGCGCTATGCGCTGCGCCTCTATGAGCTGGCCATGCTTTTCAAAGTAGCGCACCCGCTCCTCAAGCTCTTGCTCGATTTCGGCAAGTGCGCGCTCCATGTTTTCGGTAGAAGTAACAAAGTGCGTTGCAGGAAAGACGGTTACATCCTGTTTGTTGGCAATAGCATCTCCAGTGATTGGGTCAATGATGCTGATTTTTTCGACTTCATCGCCAAAGAAACTAACCCGCGTGATGACCTCTTCATTAATCGGCTGTATTTCAAACACGTCGCCGCGCACTCGAAATGTTCCGCGCCCAAGCGCGATGTCATTGCGAGTAAACTGCATGTTAATTAGTCTTCTCAAAATCACATCGCGATCATACACCTCGCCTACGTGCAGCGCCAAAATCGTTTCCGAATAGCTCTCTTTGCTGCCAATGCCAAATATGCAACTTACGCTGGCGACTACGATTACGTCGCGTCGCTCGATGACTGCCTGTGTTGCCGAGTGCCGCAAACGGTCGATTTCATCATTTACCGATGAATCCTTTTCAATGTACGTGTCCGTCTGTGGGACATAGGCCTCCGGCAAGTAGTAATCGTAATAGCTGACAAAATACTCAACTGCATTGTCAGGAAAGAACTCGCGAAATTCCGAGCAAAGCTGAGCGGCAAGCGTTTTGTTGTGGGCTAGCACAATCGTAGGCTTTTTGACAGCCTGAATGACATTTGCCATTGTAAAGGTCTTGCCTGAGCCTGTAACGCCAAGCAGCGTCTGGTATCTGTGTCCCGCACGGACACCATCGACCAGTTCATCAATGGCCCGCGGTTGATCGCCGGTGGGTTGAAAATCGGATTTTATCTTAAACTCGCGCACAGCCTATGATATGACGCAATGCGCATACAGGTCAAGCTAAAGAACGGCAATTGGACATAGGCTTGATAAGGGGTTAATCAAATAAAAACCGGACGGCTTCTAATGAAGTCGTCCGGCATAATTACACAGTCCAGATGGTGGTTGGCCGCATTACTTCCTGCGGTATCTGCGCCACCCGAGCAACGCAAAGTTACCCAACACACCTAACATCAGCGCACTCGGCTCAGGGAGAACCTGAACACTGACATTGTCAATTATCGAACCATTCTCACCGGCTGCGATGTCGATACCGCCAAACACATCGCCGGGGTTAAGCTGCCACAGAGTTCTGTATCGAACCCACTGCTGATCATAACCGTCGACTGTGCCGGTGTTTTCAAGGACCGTTCGCAGCTCCATATCTTCATATCCATCGTAGAGCGAAAGATCCACTTGAGTTGCGCCCACAACATTGACAGTCGGAACCATCGAAGTCGCTCCCAGGGCACCCTCGAAACAAGTGACATCAACCCAGAACAAAAACGTTGTGTTCTGCTGAGTGGGAACGTTTATGTGCATAGTCCCATTAGAACCTAAGTCCCAAAAGTCGGACGCATTGCCAAAACCGTCCCATGTTCCGGTCATAAGGCCAGCACCACTTTCCCCAACAGTAACCTGTGCATATGATGTACCGTCACCGGAAGGAGTGATCGAGTCCGGTCTTATAATATAGGGATTGCTTCCTGACTGAGAGTTCCAGTCACCCCAGTAGTAAACAACGCCAGGCGTTGTGTCCCACCACGGATACCAAATATCTTCTGCCAACGCTGCACAGCTACATGCCACAATTATAAGCGCGGCAACAACACCTGTTCTAAATAAAGTCTTCACCACCCAAACTCTCCTTTCAACACTTTTCGCGACCGGGCTGGCTTTAACCATGCCCGCCGTCTTACAAAACACACTTAATTTACTGAGACCTTTTGTCGCGTCAATTAAGGCAAAACCACAATCTCCCAAAAACAACCATGGAGCCGCACAAACTGACAGCGACCTTGCATTACATAACAGCACATTTATCTTAGTGCAAACAAGAAGTCTTGAAGGTCAATACTGCTTGTTTTTATATCAGTGCTAGTTCAATATGCTCAGTATGCCAGCTAATCAATAATACGTCAACCCGGTAATCATACCTGTTTTT
>JAEWSK010000271.1 GCA_023398345.1 Armatimonadota bacterium
CTAATGCAGGTCACAGAAAGCGGCCTGAAGCTGGTTTCGACCGACACCCACCGCCTGTGCGTGCTTGATTGCCAACTCGTCGAAAGCAGAGGCGAAGTGAATGCCATCGTGCCGGGCCGAGCAATGAACGAGCTTCCCAGGATCGTGCCCGAGGGTGAGGGAACTGTCTCAGTAGGCATTTCGCAAACCCAAGTCAAGTTCAAAATCGGCGACACAGTGCTCATTAGTCGCCTTATAGAAGGCCAGTTCCCCAACTTTGAGAAAGTAATCCCGACCGAGCACAACAAAAAGCTCATAATACCCACTCAGCAATTTGAGCAGAGCCTAAAGCGCGTTGCTATTGTCGCAAAAGAAAATTCCAACCGCGCAGTCGTCCAAGTCGAGGACGGCAAACTGATTATTACCGCCGAAAGCGGCACGGTCGGCAAGGCGCACGAGGAAGTTGAGATCGTCAAAGAAGGCGAAGATACAAAGATGGCTTTCAGTGCCCGCTATTTGCTCGATGTGCTAGGCGTTGTCGACACAGAGGCAATAGAAGTCGAGCTTACCGGCGAAGTAAACCAAGCTCTCATTCGCCCGCAGGGCCGAGATGATTATCTCTACGTTGTAATGCCGATGCAGGTAAACTAAATAGCACATTCACTTTAATCGCAGCTTAAAAATCATATGCAATAGCCCAGCACATACGTGCTGGGCTATTGCTGTTTTTGTCGATATTTCATGTAGCGCGCGTGTGGGCAAAAGGATCAACGTATTTGACTGTTCAGCATTGAGCTCCAACCTCCCACGCGCGTGTGGGCAAAAAACGATCTTCGTAAACATCAGTGACGGTGTGGCCCTCACGCGCTGCCCATTCGTAAATGAGGCGCAACTGCACCTCTGGTGACAGTTTGTCCATGTCGTCGTCTTTTGATATGCGTACGTAGGCTAGGAGGTTCATTATTGCTGTTCGTCAGTGGTTGCATCTGGCCAAGTCGACTTTTCCAAGTCCAATAAAGTTTGATCGTTGGGCACAGGCCCTTTCGCCTCGTGTTTCGGCAGTGCATCAAAAAGTTCTGATAAAATGCGCTCGGAGACAGACTGCAAGCCTACTCGTATGAGCTTTGAGGATTTTCGCCGTGACAGTGTGACAGAAAAGCCCGTATCGCCAAGGGCATCAGAGCGGTTTGCCCAGAAAATTACATCGTCTACATGGCAATCCGCTACGCACAGCCGAAGAGAGCAAAGTATCTTCTTGCCTGACCCTATGAGTTTCTTTTTTTCGTAAACTCGAAGCTCTTTGACTTCACCATAGACAACCCAATCAAGGCCTGCCGCCTTGCCAATCCTTAGCGCATCAGCTTTCCTGAGTGGCTGTCCAGGCTCAATATCTTTGTCCTTCTGTGCTAAGTCAAAGCCGGTCAGTATATTTTCAACAGCGAATCCTTCATGAACAAACTGCTCATATATCGCGGCTGTGGCAACCTGCTGATGAGATACATCGGACGTATAATCCCACATAGGAAGAACTAGGACTTTTGTGTGAGAGGGAGTATAAGTAGCAATAACCTCTTTGCTGATTGCCCCGCCCGCTTCTTGTTTTGACGCAAAGGCCATTGTCGACACGCATATAACTAATATCACTCCAATTGCTAGCTTATACATTGCGATGCTCCTTATTGCTTAATAAAGTCGAATGTGAGGATTTTGCCTACGCCAGTTTTTTCGTTTGCCAACGAGCCCGTTAAATGGCCATTTTCCTGAATGATGAATGTGCCAACAGCTACGCCGGATGTAGCATTTACCTCCCAAGTGTTAAACCTAGCTATACCGGCGTTTGATATTTTCCCGCGGAGTGCCTACAGCTGCTCGGCCTCCTGGCATAGTATAGCGCACGCATGTTCGCTTGTCAACAAAACTTCTTGTTAATAGTCAAGCGTGGTGCAAATATAACACAAAATACTCCAAGACGCTTTGCTGTCTAGCGGTTTGCTTCGACTAGTTCGCCGATGGCCGCCATTATGCGTTTGCCGACTAATTCGACTGCTTCGCGGCCGGGTTTTTCGTAGAGGTCATCGAGTGAAATTGGCTTGCCATAGACCACTTTTACACGTGCAAAGCGCGGCAATAGGCTGTGGGCGGGTAGGAGTTTGTCGGTATTTATAAGCGCGGTTGGAATTATAGGGGCCTTTGCCCTGAGCGCAATCATACCAGCGCCGGGCAGCGCCTCGCCGAGCTTGCCGCCGAATACGCGCTGGCCTTCAGGAAACATCGCAACGCATTCGCCTTTTGAGATATATTCCATTGCTGTCTTTAGGGCCTGACGGTCGGCTGTGCGCTGATGGACAGGAAATGCGCCAACGTGCTTTATTAAAAACCCAATAACAGGGATTTGGAACAGCTCGATTTTTGCCATGTAATGCAATTGTCTAGGCGCACCCGCGCCGAGAATAGGCGGATCGACATAGCTGATATGGTTTGCACAAACAAGCGCTCCGCCACTGCTGGGGATGTTCTCGCGCCCGATGACTTCGAGCCGGCCGAATATTTTAGCAAACACCCAGCTTAGATTTTTGCCGATTGCGTAGAGCATTGCGTCACCTTTTGATTGTGGATAGCGATTATGGCATCAATAACTTGGTCTATGGACATTCCGTCGGTGTCGAGCAGCACGGCGTCCGGCGCTTTCGTCAGTGGCGCGGCAGACCGTGAACTGTCGCGAAGGTCGCGCTCGCGCATTTCCGCCGCGATTTTTGCTTCATCTGCCTCAATGCCCATCTGTCTCATTTGATCGACGCGGCGTCGTGCCCGTTCATCGGCGGAGGCAGTCAGATAGACTTTGACCTCTGCATTTGGAAACACGACAGTGCCGATGTCGCGCCCCTCCATCACCACGCCGCCGGACTGGGCCATGTTCCGTTGAAGATCGACAAGTCGTTTGCGCACCCCTGGAATAGCGCTTATAGGCGAAGATGCGCGCGTGACTTCAGGAGTGCGGACGTCCAGTGTGATGTCCGTGTCATCTGCATATATGTGCTGCTCGCCGTCGATGTCGACAAGCGTGATCTTAGTTTGCATGGCAAGCGAGACAATCGCCTGTTGATTGGAAATTGGGATTTGGGCCTGCAGCGCTTTATATGCAATTGCGCGATACATAGCGCCGGTGTCGATATATAGATAGCCCAGCTTATCTGCTACGCCTCTTGCTACCGTGCTTTTGCCCGCGCCCGCTGGGCCGTCTATTGCTACTATTGGATTATTCATTGCGATATTCTCAAATATGTTTCGCGGATTTGACGCGATTGCTCGAAGAATCGTTGGATGGCCTCGGCGTCGTTTGATTGCAATGCGCATTTAAGTTCGTCAAGCACGTCTTGTATGCCGGAAATGGCTTCGGATAGTGTATTTGCATTTGTCATGCAAATGTCGCGCCAGAGCGTAGGACTGCTGTTTGATATACGAGTCAAATCCCTAAAACTGCCTGCTGCCAGCGAGAAAGTTTTTCCTGTGCGCCGATGTGATTCTTCCGCGAGTCGCATCAGTGCGGCTGCAATTGCATGCGGCAGGTGACTTATTATAGCTACTGCCTCGTCGTGCTCATCCGGCGAGAGAATTTCGACGTGAGCGCCCAACCCGCCTGCAAACTCAGTTAAGCGGCCCAATGCGCCTAGATTTGTGTTTGCGCTGGGCGTCAGGACGTAGGTTGCGCCCATAAAAAGATCGGCCCTGGCAGCATTTACGCCGGTCTGTTCGGAACCGGCCATCGGATGTCCCCCGACAAAAAAGCAGCCGTCAGGGGTGATCGCGTCGCATGCTGCCACAATTTCGCGCTTTGTAGAACCGGCGTCAGTGATGATTGCGCCGGGCTTCATCGAGTTGACCATGCGTTCGAGTGTCGGTGCGACGAGTTGGACAGGCGTGCAAATTATTATTAAATCGGCCTCGGCCGCGCCATTTTCAACATCGAGCGAGTATTCGTCAATTGCACCGAGAATCTTGGCGCGCATGAGTTTTTGTTCTACTCGACCGATGCCTATTACGCGTCTAGCGATGCCTCTGCGTTTTGCGGCCATGCCCAATGACCCACCGATAAGTCCGACGCCAACTATCGCGACCGTCTCGAAAACTACATCCGCCATTAGATGTATCTGCCTACTGCTCGCGCGACCGCCCCGGTCTCATTCATTAGAACGTCAAAGTTGGCTGGAGTTAGCGACTGCGCGCCATCTTTGAGGGCCTTTGCGGGCTGAGAGTGAACTTCGATCATAAGCCCGTCAGCGCCTGCTGCAACCGACGCTTTGGCGACCGGCGGCACAAGAAGATAACGCCCGGTTCCGTGACTGGGATCGGCGACGATGGGTAGATGGCTGAGGCCGAGCACCGATGGAATCGCGCTTATGTCGAACGTATTGCGCGTGTAGGTCTCAAATGTGCGAAGCCCGCGCTCACAGAGAATGATCTCATAGTTGCCGCGATTGGCGATATATTCGGCGGCTTGGAGCCATTCTTCGATGGTAGATGCCATTCCGCGCTTGAGCATTACGGGTTTCTTGCATCTTCCAACCTCTTCGAGCAGTGAAAAATTGGCCATGTTGCGCGTGCCGACCTGCAGTATATCGGCGTAGCGAGAAACCAACTCGACATCGCGAGTGTCCATCACTTCAGTGATGACGGGCATGCCGGTAGCTTCACGAGCGGCGGACAGAATTTTTAGTGCATCTTCGCCAAGCCCGTGGAAGCTGTAGGGCGATGTGCTGGGCTTAAACGCGCCGCCGCGCAGTATACTCGCACCTGACTTTTTGACCGCCTTGGCAATCTCAATAGTCTGCTCCTCGCTTTCAATGGAGCACGGCCCCGCCATTACGACAATCTTCTGGCCGCCTATGTCTACTCCGCCGACTTTTATAATAGTTTTGTCGGGGTGAAACTCGCGGCTGACGACTTTATATGGTTTGAGAATCGGGACAACTCGTTCGATATAGTCGAGCGATGACAACTGCTCGGCGATGAGGAGTTTGTCGTCGTCGTGCGCACCAATGACGCCCACGATGGTTTTCTCGATGCCTTTTGAGACGTGAACGCCGTAGCCGCGATCCTTTAAGTTGGTTACGAGTTCGTCGAGATCCGCATCATGGGATTGCGGCGAGAGAATTATAATCATGCCAGTACCTTTTCCAAAGCTTCGATGAAGCGGGCGTTTTGCTCGTCTGTTCCGGTTGTGACGCGAATATGGGTCGGGCAGCCGAATATGTCGCCTCTGCGCACAATCACGCCTAGCCTCAGCAGCTTTTCAAAGACTTCTTTGCAGTCGCGCTGAGTATCGACCCACAGGAAATTGGCCTGAGTGGGTGTGTATGGGACGCCAAGCCTGTCGAGTTCCTTGTAAAAATATTGCTTTGCGCGGTCGTTTTGAGCGCGCGTGCGAATCACTTGATTTTTGTCAGATAAGCTGGCAAGCGCGCCTAGTTGAGCTATGCTGTTGACATTAAAAGGCGCTCGAACACGCTCAAGCATGTCAATAATGCGCTTTGGCGCAATGCCATATCCGACCCGCATGCCTGCGAGCGCGTAGATTTTCGAGAATGTGCGAAGTGCGATGACGTTGCGATCTTGCCGAATCCACTCAATTGAGCGAGTGTATGCCGGGTCATCCGCATATTCGTAATACGCCTCGTCAAGCACTAGCAGGCAGTGCTCGGGCAAAGCATTAAGCACGGCTTCGATTGCATCGGCTGAAACTATCGTGCCTGTCGGGTTATTTGGGTTTGTTATAAAAAACATTTTTGTGTGCTCGTTTACGCACGCGAGCATTGCATCGAGGTCATGTGTCCAGTTTTTAAGCGGCACCAAATTGGCTTTGCAGTCCATCAGTGTAGACGCGGCCTGATATTGGACGAAGCTGGGGTCGGCCTGAATGATCTCATCATCGTCGTCTAACAGCGCAATGCCGAGGTAATGAATAATCTCGTCAGCGCCGCATCCGAACATCAGCATATCGCCATCGACGCCGAGGTGCTTTGCTAGACCCTGCCTCAAATCAAAGCAACTGCCCTCAGGATACTGCGCTACGTTTTCAATCCCCGCTCGCATCGCCTCAAGCGCCTTCGGTGAAGGGCCGAGTGGATTTTCATTAGAAGCAAGCTTTATAACATCATCAAGGCCAAGCTCACGCTTGACTTCCTCAATAGGCTTGCCCGGAACATACGGGGTAAGATTTAAAATGCACTTTCTACAAAGATCAGCTTCGCCGCCCATCAAAAAGACCTCCTAGCACTCTACAAAGGATAACACATGGAGCTTACTTTGGCAAAGTGCCGAGGGTTCAAGATACTATGTCGCATTGACGAACGAAACTTAATAGCGAGGCGTAAAATCCAAAAAGTAACTTTGTGAGAGTTGGATCATCTAAAAAAATCTTGTTGACAAACATTTTGATTCAATGCTATATTCATATATCGAGACATTGCGATATACCGAGGAGTGCCCAGTATGGCCAATAGCAAATTAGATATGAATATGCTGCCAGCAGATGCGCTTGCTGATGCGGCGGCGTGCCTGAAAGTAATGGCGCACCCTGTGAGATTGAGAATAGTTGACATATTGATGCAGGGCGACTTTCCAGTGCATGCGATTGCCGAGATGTGCGGAGTGAAGCATAATCAAGCGTGCGAGCACCTGCGCCTTATGCAAAGCTGCGGTCTGCTCACAAGCGAGCGACATGCTCAATCGGTTTTTTATAAGATTGCGTCCCCGCAGTTGCCGGCTTTACTTAATTGCATAAAGCAGCACTGTAATTCTTTGCAACTTTAACAAGCAACATCAGGGAGTAAAAAAACATGAGCGATAAAACTCGAATCGTTATTGTAGGTGGAGTCGCTGGTGGGGCATCAGCGGCTGCGCGCGCGCGGCGTTTGTCGGAAGATGCTGAGATAATTCTTATTGAGCGCGGGGAGTATGTCTCCTTTGCAAACTGCGGCTTGCCGTATCACATCGGCGGCACTATTGCAGATCGCAGCCGTTTGCTTGTGCAGACTCCGGCGACGCTTTATGCAACTCTGCGTATAGATGTGCGCACGCAGACAGAGGCAATTGCAATCGACCGAGAGCGCAAGGAAGTTACAGTGCGCAGTGTCACAGACGGTGTTGAGCAGCGCATAGCTTACGATAAGCTCATTTTGAGCCCTGGAGCTGAACCGATTTGTCCTCCAATTGCCGGAGCAGATGACCCGCGTGTGCTTACTCTCCGCTCCATGTCGGATATGGATGCGATAATAAAGGTTCTCGAAGAACAAAAGCCGATGCATTCCGTTGTAGTTGGCGGCGGCTATATCGGTCTTGAGATGGCCGAAGCCCTGCGCGAGCGAGGCGTAGGAGTGACTCTTGTGGAGCTTAGTCCTCAAGTAATGGGCCCGGTTGACCCGGAGATGGCCAGTTTATTGCAACAACATATGACGCTACACGGTGTAGATTTGCGCCTTGGAACATCTGTGACAAGCTTTGCATGCGCTAATAATAAACTTCAGGCTAACTTAAGCACTGGCGAGAGCGTAGAGTGCGGAATTGCAATAATGGCCGTGGGCGTGAAGCCGGATGTGGCGCTTGCAAGGGGTGCAGGACTGACAATAGGTGAGCGCGGGGGAATAGCGGTCAATGAGCACATGCGCACAAACGACCAAAATATATTCGCCGTCGGTGATGCAATTGAAGTAAAAGATTTCGTCGGCGGCTTCCAAGCTCTCGTGCCTTTGGCAGGCCCTGCCAATCGCCAAGGCCGCATCGCTGCGGACAACGCATTTGGCAGAGACAGCGTATACAAAAACACTCAAGGAACAGGCATATGCAAAGTTTTTGATCTTGCAGTAGGCATGACCGGAATGAACGAGAAGTCTTTAAAGCGTGTCAATAAGAGCTACGAAAAAATCTACATTCACCCGGCAAGCCATGCAAGCTATTATCCCGGCGCGAGCCCTATAAGCATGAAGCTGCTTTTTGATCCCCAAGACGGAAAGGTTCTCGGAGCGCAGGCGGTCGGCTCGGACGGGGTGGATAAACGCATAGACGTGCTGGCAATTGCCATCCGTGCGGGACTTAGTGTATTTGACCTTGAGGAAATGGAGCTTTCATACGCTCCTCCATTCGGCTCAGCCAAGGATCCTGTAAACTACGCAGGGTTTGTTGCGGCAAATGTGCTGCGCGGAGACGCAAATATTTGCCATACAGAAGAGATAATAGCTCCACGCGAAGATCAAATGATTTTGGATGTTCGCAAGCCCTTTGAAGTTGCAATGGGCAAAATACCCGGAGCCGTT
>JAEWSK010000283.1 GCA_023398345.1 Armatimonadota bacterium
GATGCAATAATTAGGAATGCAAATACAAGTGTCGCCAATAATTGCCGAATTCGCCTTCCCATACGTTCACCTCCAGAAGTCATTAAGTGTATCGCAGTGTTGTCTGGAGATATATACCAAAATGCGCGTGCCCGCAAACGGGGGAATTACATGTTTTGTCATGAAAGCAACATTTCTTAATGCACCGCAGCCACATATCGCGCTAAAATAGTGCTAACAAGCTATAGCTATGTGCGTGCCGGGCAGGATTATGCAGCACTATGTGTGATGGCTAGGTGCATATCGTGACAAGCGCGCACAAGGTGTTAGTCTCGCCACAAAAACACACGGCCCGATTCCGGCAGCATGTCTATTTCTGCGCAACTGTCCAAAGCATTTAGTTCACGACCATAAACAACATCGTAAATCCGACCATCTCGCAGCGTTGGGACAAGCAAAGACGCTTTGACCTTTGTCGGATTGAGCACGACCATGCCGTTTTCAAATGCTCTATAAAGCATATCTCCGATCGGTTTCGCAGCACTTAGAGGTTTGCCGAGGTGAATAGAGCTCGCCCATTTTTCTTTGTTTGTAAAATCGGCAGCGAGCCAGTCATAAAGGCGGGCGTAGGCATATGCGCAAGACGCACAACTACTGCAAAGAATTACAGGCGCTTTGCCGCGGCGAACTGCTTCGGCGTGCTCCTTTACGGCATATTGCAACTCGGCCCAATCGCTGAAATCGGCGCAGTCCCACACTTGAGCATCGCAATACGACCAATGCAAAGGCGCGATGCCGCTGTCACGCATTACGATCTTATCGTCGCCAAATGTCTTGACGAGTTTGTAAATCTCGCGCTGGAGCAGTTCGTATGCCTCTGTGTTTGTTTTTGCCGCGTCGGTATGCGAGTGCTTGCAAAGTGTCGCGCCAAAACAATCTCGGATAGGGCTTGCTCCATCTATAAACACACCGTCAGCACCGAGGTTCATAATATTGCAGACGTCCGTTAGAACGCTCTGGCGCAGATCGTAATTATGCAAGCATGGCAAATCCGTCGCTCTGCCGTCAAAGTCAACACAAGCCCAATCCGGGTGCTGGGCCAAATCGATATTTTGCATATAGTTGACACGCACGATAACGCGCGAGCCGGAATCGTGTGCATTTTTAATAATCGAAGTTGACGCTGGCGCGTCTACAATTAGCAGGCCGCTTGTGTTTCCAATAAAAGCATCTATATTTCTCAACCAATCAGGGGCGGGCGCACCGTAGTCGATTTTTGCATTTTTAGTAATATAAAATCTTTTTAGTGCGGCAATGGGCTTCGTGTGGGAGAGTTTCGATAAAGCGGCAGCTTGAGACGCATCTGCTGCGCCTGCCAGCCCAAAACCTATATCGAGAGTCTCGTCAGGCCGCAAAAATCGAGATTTGGGCAATGCGTTTATATGCGCCTCATCTGACGTATTGCTAAATGTCCCGCTCGTCATCACGAGCAATCCGCCGGATTCGTTCGGCACAAACACATCGTCGTTATTTGGCAGTCGGGTGATTTCGTATGTGTCAGATTGTTTCCAACTCCAAAAGTAACAGTCGCGCGATGCGTTAAACTGACCCGTCAGGCCGCTTGTGACAAACACCGCGTCTACGCCGGGATACGCGTCCACATGCAGTGTCATTTTTCTTTCACCCGGCACGCCGAATGTAATCAATGCGGCAACTGAGTCTTTTCCTCTGTGCAGTTTTGGTGGAATAGATGACTGGCCGGGGTGAACCCAGCCGGATGGTGAGTTGATGTAGGCAAATAGTTCGCGGCTGGCATATGGCGTATCAAGCTTGAGCGAACCGTCGGCAAGACGCACAGCGAGAATCTGCGAGCTGACTGAGATTATGACCGAGTCAGATGTCGTGTCCAAACTCGGTACAATAGTGACTGCACGCGCCGACGCTGCAACTGCAAGAGTCAGCAAAAGGGTCATGAGAGCGGTTCGGTGAACCATATCCGTCCTCCTGATCGACTTCGAGTGTACACGAAAGTGTATTCGAGGTCAACTGAGGTTTATGTCGGATTAGGACATCTGCTGTGAGGGTAACAAACTCAAAATAAATTTCGCAGATTGCGCAAGGCTGGGCTGGATGTTATAATGCCCGCAGTGGTTGTATGGAGATGAGCAGGGCATGTTGATACGCATACTGACCGGAGTAGTAGGCATTCCTCTTGCCGTGTTTCTTATTTTTTTTCCCGGCGGACTGCCGTTTGCAGTCGCAATTGGGGCGATTTCTGTCCTGGGTGCGATGGAGTTCTATCGAGGCGTGCGCAAAATCGGCGCTCGTCCCGTAGAATGGGCCGGACTTGCCGCAGTAGTATTTTTCGTCGTCTCCTCTACTACTTTCCGATATTCCAACGGAGCTACTGTCGGCGCAATATTTCCCACGGTTCTCACTGTGCTATTGATCGCTTCGTTTTGCGTTGAAATGGCGCGTTCAAAGCGAGCGCCTATTCTCAATGTAGGAACCACCCTGTTTGGCGCGATATATGTCGGATGGCTAATTTCGCATCTCGTCGTTCTCAGAGGGGTTGTGCTGGGCCCAATCCCAGATTCGCCCATGCTCAACACAGTATCAGATCCACATTCTGTTCTTATTGGCTCCTATCACGCGGAACTCGGCGCGTGTTTGGTGATGTTAACTTTTGTATGCACGTGGGCATGCGACACATGCGCATATTTCTTCGGCAGAGCATTTGGTAAAACTAAGATTGCCCCCAAATTGAGCCCAAACAAGACAGTCGAAGGATCAATTGCAGGGCTGCTTGGGACGATGGCAGTGGCGATGCTGGCTGGATGGGCAATTCACCTGCCTTGGTATCATGGCTTGGCGCTGGGGACAATATTCGGCGTGCTGTCGCAATTGGGCGATCTTTCGGAGTCCTCGATCAAGCGTGAGTTGGATATGAAAGATTTCGGGTCAATCGTGCCCGGCCACGGCGGAATACTCGATAGATTCGACGGCCTGCTTTTCACCGGCCCGGCGGCATATTACTACGCGGTTTTATTCTTGCAGCACTGGCCAAAGTAAACGTCCGTCTGCAAAAATCCACGCTCGTTGAGGTTGACGTGAAGCTGGGAATTGACTTACTTTTGCAAGATTCCACACTCATAAATCAGCTCGATGGTCTGCGCGTGGCTTTGCTTGGGCATCCGGCATCGGTGACACGCGAGTGTCGGCATACACTGGACGCGCTTTTTGCAAAAACCGAACGTGAACATGTTGTAAGTGCTCCCCAATTATTCCCACACTTAAATGTCACTGCCGCATTCGGCCCGCAGCATGGCATGCTCGGCGACAAGCAGGACAATATGATCGAGTCGGAAGATTACATTGATCCTCGCTACGGCATGCCCGTGTTTAGTTTATACGGCGACGTTAGTCGACCGACTGATGTCATGATGGAGACTTTTGACGTGCTGCTCGTCGATTTGCAAGACGTCGGCACTCGCATATACACATTTATCACAACGCTTGGCTATATGCTCGAAGCATGCGCACAGCACGGCAAGTCAGTATGGGTGCTGGATCGACCAAACCCAATCGGCAGACCGATTGAGGGCACAATCCTAGAACCCGGATGGGAGAGCTTTATCGGCGTCGGGCCGCTTGCGATGCGGCATGGACTGACGCCGGGAGAGTTTGCGAAGTGGTACGTCGACTATAAAAAACTGACACTTGACCTGCGGGTTGTCCCGATGGAGATCTACGATTTGGACGCGGGGCCGGGGTATGGTTGGCCAATAAATGAGCTGTCGTGGGTAAACCCAAGCCCGAACGCTTCGAGTTTAAACATGGCGCGATGCTTTCCGGGCACGGTGCTCATTGAAGGCACCACGCTTTCAGAAGGGCGCGGCACGACGACAGCGCTCGAAGTAATCGGTGCGCCGGACATTAATTTTGATGCAATTTTAAGGCGAATGCGCGCGCTTGCGCCGCAGTGGCTTGTCGGCTGCGCAATAAGGCCGTGCTTTTTTGAACCGACGTTTAACAAGCACATGCACAAACTCTGTTTCGGCGTGCATATCCATGCCGATAACTGTCTATATCGTCACTGGGACTTTAAGCCGTATAGAATTGTCGCACTGCTGTTAAAGGCGCTGCGGCTTGAACGGCCGGACTACCCGATATGGCATGATCTGCCGTATGAATATGAAACGGATCGGCTAGCTATTGACTTACTGAGCGGCGGGCCGTTTTTGAGACAATGGGTGGATGAGCCCGACGCTCAAATATCGGATTTAGACGCGCGGCTGTGTGAAGACGAACAAAAGTGGGCCGATATTCGGGCGCCGTATTTGATCTATAAAAAAGACCACAGAGCATCTTATATATAATATATAACTTTATGCTTGTTTGTTGGTATTGAGTGCGCTAGAATGAGATCGGGTAAATGACGCTGGGAGGGTATTGTGATTGAGCCTACGTCAGTGCTTGCAAAACTAAAAAAAGAGCGCAAATCGAATTCGGCCAACAAAAGTCGTGTGCGCGTCGGCATGGCCACATGCGGCATATCGGCAGGCGCGGATAAAGTATTTGACGAGTTTATGCGCGCGGTTGGCGAAGCGGGGCTGGACGTTCGCGTAATCCCGACCGGCTGCGTGGGACGCTGTGACCTCGAACCGATGGCCGAAGTGACAAGAGACAACGAACCGCCAGTGCTATATATAAGACTGACGCCCGAAAGGGCGAGAAAAATTGTCGAAGAGCACTTGGTGGGCGGCAAGCCCGTTGACGAATACTCGCAATGAGCATTTATGTGTGAATGTTGAAAGGTTGCGAACGATGACCGATCAGCCCAAGCGAAAGATAGTCGTCTGTTCCGGCACGGCATGTACCGATCCGGGCGGAAAACAGTTGGAACCGATAATACATCGGCTGCTTGCCGAACGACACGCGCAGGACTTTGTTGATGTCGAGGAGGCGGTGTCGTACGGATTGTGCAAGGATTGCCCAATGGTGATCGTCAAACCGGACGATATATACTACGGCAAACTCACCGCCGACAAGCTCGCTCGGATTATTGATGAACATGTAATTGGCGGAAAACCTGTCGAAGAACTGCGCGTACCCGATACTATCGACACATCGAATATACGACTGCTCGGCAGCGCAGATTTTTTTGGCAAGCAAGTTCGCATTGCCCTGCGCAACTGCGGAATTATAGACCCGGAGTCATTTGACGATTATATCGAAATGCGCGGCTACGAGGCGCTCGCCAAAGTGCTGGAGACAATGACGCCGGAGCAGGTGATAGATGAAATCGAGCGATCAGGGCTGCGCGGTCGTGGAGGCGGGGGCTATAAGACTGGTCTCAAGTGGCGTCAGACTAGATCCGATGTCGAAACAGCTCCAAAGCGCTTTGTAATATGCAATGCAGACGAAGGCGACCCCGGCGCATTTATGGACAGAAGCGCAATTGAAGGCGATCCGTTCTGTATTATAGAGGCAATGACCATCGGCGGATACGCGATAGGTTCCGATCAGGGATATGTATACGTCCGCGCCGAATACCCATTGGCAATAAAGCGATTGGAATTTGCCATCGGAGAAGCCCGCAAGCGCGGCCTGCTCGGCAAAAACATATTCGGCACTGATTTTAGTTTCGATATAGACCTCAAACTGGGCGCGGGGGCGTTTGTATGTGGCGAAGAGACCGCACTGATCGCCTCTATTGAAGGCAGGCGCGGAATGCCCCGACCTAGACCGCCGTATCCCGCACAAGTCGGCCTTTATGACTGTCCCACTTTAATTAACAACGTCGAGACGTGGGCAAACGTGCCCGCAATTATTCTCAATGGCTGGGAGTGGTTTTCCAAGCTCGGCACCGAAAAAAGCCACGGCACGAAGGTCTTTGCGCTGGCAGGCAAAATTAAAAACACGGGACTTGTTGAAGTTCCGATGGGCACGACGCTGCGCGAGATTATATACGGCATCGGCGGCGGCATTCGCAACGATAAGCGCTTCAAGGCCGCGCAGACCGGTGGGCCGTCGGGCGGCTGCATCCCCGAAGAGTTTTTAGATACGCCCGTCGACTACGAATCGCTCTTAAAGGCCGGATCAATGATGGGCAGCGGCGGAATGATCGTAATGGACGAAGACACGTGCATGGTGGACGTCGCCAAGTTCTTTATGGGTTTCAACCAAGAAGAAAGCTGCGGAAAATGCACGCCATGCCGTGAGGGAACCAAGCGCATGCTTGAAATTCTTACGCGCATCACTGAGGGCAACGCCTATCCCGACGATCTCGAAAAGCTCGAAAAACTCGCCAAACACATAAAGAGATCGGCGCTGTGCGGGCTGGGTCAGGCTGCGCCGAACCCAATTTTATCCACGCTGCAAAACTTCCGTGCCGAGTACGAAGCGCATGTCAAAGAAAAGCGCTGCCCGGCGGGGGTATGCCTGGCGCTGCTCAACTATATAATCGACCCGGACAAGTGCGTCGGCTGCACACTGTGCGCTAAGGTCTGTCCTGTAGACGCAATCACAGGCGAGCCGAAAAAGACTCACTTTATCGACCCCGACATTTGCATCAAATGCGGTGAGTGCAAAAAGAAATGTCCCGTAAAAGCGATTTATAGGAAGTAAAAGTCCTAAAGCCGACGGACTTTCTAGGGGAGATAATCGGGATCAAAGCGCAGCATATAAAAATATCGACTTTCCGTTTGCACAACGCGCAGGATTCGGCGTCAAAATGCGAGGTAACAAATGGCAACCCAACACCATCCCAGCTTGGCGGAAAAAGAGAAGCAAAAGAAAAATGTGACGCTCACCATCGATGGCAAGACAGTGACAGTGCCCAAAAGCACAACTATTTTGCAGGCCGCGCGAAAAATTGAAATACATATTCCGCATATTTGTTACCACCCGCGACTGCACATGGAGGGGGCGTGTAGAGTATGCCTCGTCGAAGTCGAGGGCATGCGCAATCCTGTAACATCGTGCAGCTATCCCGTGGCGGATGGAATGGTCGTGCAGACAAACACGCCAGAGATTCGCGAAATTCGCAAAACAATAGTCGAACTGCTTCTTGCCAATCACCCAATGGACTGTCAGACATGCGAGCGCGACGGCAACTGCGAACTGCAATATCTCGCCTACATCACCGGCACGCGCGAGCGGCCATACGAGGGTGAAAAGAAACATAACGATAAAGATTTCAGCTCGGTGTCTGTAATTCGCGACCCGGATAAGTGCATTCTCTGCGGGCGGTGCGTGCGCGTGTGCGCGGAAGTGCAGGGTGTGCAGGCGCTCGGCTACATCAATAGAGGCTTTAAGACATTTGTCGGCCCGGCATATAACGGCCCGTTTGCCGATAGTGTTTGTATCACATGTGGACAGTGCATCAACGTCTGCCCGGTCGCGGCGTTTTTGGAGCATGACTACACAAAAGACGTGATGGAAGCGCTTGCCGATCCACAAATGCATGTTATTGTGCAGACTGCGCCCAGCGTGCGCGCGTCCATCGGCGAAGGCTTCAATATCGCACCGGGTTTGCCGATGACGGGCCAGACCGTCGCTGCTCTTAAGCGACTTGGCTTCGATGAAGTCTTTGACACCCAGATGGGTGCGGACGTCACCATTATGGAAGAAGGCTCGGAGTTTGTTAAGCGCCTCAATGGTGGCGGGCCGCTGCCGCTGATTACAAGCTGCTCGTCGGCGTGGATGAAATTTGCCGAACAGTTTTATCCGGATCTTCTGCCAAACATATCAACGGCAAAGTCGCCCATGAGCATACTCGGCACTCTCATAAAGACATACTACGCCGAGAAAAAGGGCATCGACCCGACCAAGATATTTAACGTTGGCGCGATGTGCTGCACTGCAAAGAAATTCGAGGCCGCTCGGCCCGAACAGCGCATTGAAGTTGACGGCAAGCTCATTGCGTCAGTTGACCGCGTCATCACCACGCGCGAGCTTGTGTGGATGATTAAAAACGCCGGGCTGGATTTTCGCAATTTGCCTCCAGAGGACTTTGATCCGGTGCTGGGTATGTCGACAGGAGCGGGCGCAATATTTGGCGCCACCGGCGGTCTTGCTGAGGCGGTCTATCGGACGGCATATTATCTTATCACCGGCGAGACGCTGGCCGATGTAGTTGTCGAGCAAGTGCGCAGTGTCGCCGAAGGGGTCAAGACATGGACGGCACACATAGGCGATATGTCACTCAACATTGGCGTTGCGCATGGGCTTGGAAATGCACACAAGCTGCTTGAAATGGTTCGCGCCGGAGAGGGCAATTTTCATTTTATTGAAATAATGGGCTGCCCCGGCGGGTGCATAGGCGGCGGCGGTCAGCCATATGCTCGCGCAGGGGAGGGGATACCTCTCGACATCGAGAATTTGCGCAAGCGCGCGGAAGCGCTGAGGGCAATCGACGCGGGTAAAACTCTAAAACGGTCGTATGAAAACCCCGACGTTGTGCGAGTTTATAAAGATTATCTCGGCGAACCCAACAGTGAGTTGGCGCACAAACTGCTGCATACGCACTACGAACCGCGCAAACCATTTGGCGTGTGGAACCCGGACGTAATGAGAACCGACTAGCGATTGCAAAATGTAGACAGTGGGGAGCATATAGCAAATGGCATGCAATTGTGATAGAAAATTTGATGAACTGACTGAATTTATAAAGGGTGTGCATAACCCCGAGCATCCGCAGGGGGCACTGATTTCGATATTGCACTTTGCCCAGGAGAAATATGGCTACCTCAGCAAAGAGATAATGGACCATGTCTCATGCGAAACACGCATCCCGACGGCTGAGATATTTGGCGTAGCGACGTTTTATAGCTACTTCAGGCTCACTCCTCAAGGAAAGCACAAACTTACGGTGTGCATGGGGACTGCATGTTATATTCGCGGCGCGCCGAATCTAATTGAGGCAATCGAAGGGCTGCTTGACATAAAGCCCGGCGAAACGACCTCCGATGGGCTTTTTACTCTCGATCAGACTCGCTGCATAGGAGCATGCGGCCTTGCGCCGGTGATGCTGGTGGACGATAAAGTCTACGCGCGCGTCGAGCCGCACCAAGTGAAAGCAATATTGGACGAGTGGCAGGAGTAAAAAAAGCAAGTCACCTCCAATATTTAGTATGCGCATGCTTTAGCCGAAACCCAGCGCCTGGCCGACCAGCCATCCCAGTGTCATCGCGATAAGCAATATGACCATTGCCCACACGCAGATGTTGTAAATGCGGGAGTTGGTATATCTGTCCATCACGTCCTTGCGGTTGATGAGCTTTAACATAAAAATTAAGATGACCGGCAGCAAAATGCCATTGACAGCCTGCGCCCGTATCATAAGCGCAATAAGATGTTTGCCGGTAAGCATTACTATCCCGGCTCCAAAGATGATGCAAAAGCTGTAAATGCTGTAAAAAATCGGAGCTTCGCGGAACTTGCGTGATATGCCGATTTCCCAGCCGAACGCTTCGCTGTATGTATATGCAGTCGATAGCGGCAAAACCGCAGCCGCCAGCAGTGAAGCGCTGAATAATCCGACGGAAAATAGCGCTTTTGCGTAACCGTGGGCAACCGGCTGAAGCGCAGCGGCAGCTTGAATCGGATCGCTGATGTGAACTCCGTTTGGAGCGCTCCATATGACGGTTCCGGCCGACACTACTATAAAAAACGAAATTACATCAGTAAGAAAAGACCCAATGTATACATCCCATTTTTGATAGCGGTAGTTTTCTATGCGCACGCCCTTGTCGACTACGGTCGCCTGCAGGAAAAACTGCATCCACGGCGTGATCGTCGTGCCGATGACGGCAATTGCCAAAAACATAAAGTCCGGGTCGGTATGAAAAGTCGGTGAGTATGCATCATGGAGCACAGTGCTCCAGTTGGGATTCGAGAGCATGCCTGATATGATATAAGTCACATAGGTCATTGAGAGAATTAAAAACACTCGCTCTACTAACTTGAACGAGCCTTTTACGACCAGCAACCATATGACGATAGCTGCGACGGGGATTGTAATAAATCGAGAGACGCCGAATATTTCCAAGCTCGCGGCGAGGCCCGCGAATTCAGCTACAGTGGTGGCAAGGTTGGCAACTAGAAGCGTGCCCAGCGCGAACATCGTCCATTTGACGCCGAAGTTCTCGCGGATAAGCTCCCCGAGCCCCTTCTGCGTTACGGTTCCCATTCGCGCGGACATCTCTTGGATCATTGCAAGCGCAAAGGTGATAAGCACCAACACCCATAGAAGGTCGTAGCGATACTTTGCCCCGGCTTGGATGTACGTGACAATTCCGCCTGCGTCGTTGTCCGCCGCAGACGTGATTATACCCGGCCCAATAAGAGCCAGGATCATAAGCGGCCGATAGCGTCGAAGCCGCTTCATATCGCCCCTCCCTTCGTAGAAGTTGCAAGTTCACGACACCTCGGCGCAAAGAGCAATCCGAAGTACCGTGGCAATGTTGGTGTTCTAAATTAGGACCTTCGTCAGCGTCCACTGTCCATTATCTCCATAACTTTGGCACGCGCCTTCTCCAGCCTTCGGGCAGGATTTCTTCCAGCGCGTCGTCTACAGTAATAATGCCTTGCAGCCGGTTTTCATCGTCCACTACCGGCAGCGCAAGTAAATTATAGTCGCTCAATGTCTGCGCAATTTCTTCTATGGCCGCATCGGGGTGCACATGCACCACTTTGCTTTCCATAAACTCTTCGACAGGCGTGTCCGGCTTGGCGACAATAAGCTCGCGCAGCGATATCACTCCCACCAAATGTTCGGACGGATCGACTACATATAAATAATATATCGTTTCAGCAGAAGGTTCCAGTTCTCGTATTTTATCAATCGTCTGCTGAGCGGTAACATCTCTGGATATGGACACGTATTCGGTGGTCATCAGGCCGCCGGCAGTATTGTCTTCATATTCCAGAAGCTCTTTTACGTCTTCGGCTTCCTCAGGCTCCATCTCTTCGAGAATGTCCTCGCGCTTTTCAGCGCTTACGTCACCGAGCACGTCCGCGGCTTCGTCGGGCTCCATCTCTTCGAGAATGTCCGCCGCAAGCTCGTCTTCGAGGTTTTCGACAATCGATGCCTGCACTTCAGGATGGGCCTCAGTGAGCACCTCTGCGGCCGTCTCGACGTCGAGCGACTCAATTACGTCAGTTCGCTGGTCGGGATCGAGTTCATTTACAATTCGCGCTATGTCAGATGGGTGCAGCGCACTGAGCCTTGCCGATGAAACTTTTAATTTTATCCGACCGACACCGCGCTCGAATGCCTCAACGTCATGCCATGCTATTACTTTTGAACTCGGCTTGACCTTAATAATTCGGGCCAGTTTGTCTGATACATGCATCAGCCCCATTCTGCGCACCAACCCGCGCATTCCAGTATCGACCCCTACAAGATACAGTCTGCCACCGGACGGCTCTATGCGAACATCGTTGACGCGCACGACTCGATAGTCGTGAACATCGACGATCTGCTTATCTAAAACATTGGTCTTGAGCAGCAAGTCTTCGTCACTTATGCGATAGTTGCGAACTTCGCTTATCGGCACGGCAAGCGAAAACCACTCGGTCTCGACATCGTAATCAAACAAGTCCCACGCGATATTGCGCACTTCGTGTCTATTTATGCGCACGACAACAGCCGAAATCACGGGCAAATGCGGCCCGGGTGATGCGACTAAGTCCTCGAGCTTTCCCAGCTTTACACCGTTCGAGTCCTTTATAAGTTGTCCGAGCACAAATGATAGATACATAAATATGTCCCCAAAGACTTGGTATACTTTACCTCCGTGAGAAGCTAATGTCAACGGATTCTTAGGCCACAGCGGGGTAAAGGAACTGCGCCGCTTGTGAGAATTTGACGGCAAAACTCTCAAAATGTCCGCCTGTTTGAAGTCATTCAATGTTGGGGTATGCATCAGCAAATGACTGCTAAGCTTACACGAATCCGCAATTTGCTTATATGCCTGGCGCTGATCGGGCTGACACTTGCCGTCTACGGGCAAGTATGGCGCTTTGGACTTGCCGGTATAGATGACGACACTTATATCACGCACAATCCCTATGTGCAGATCGGCCTTACGCGCGACACGGCAAAATGGGCGTTTACGTCATTTTACGACGGCAATTGGATTCCAACTGTGTGGTTGTCGCTTATGTGCGATACAAATATAACGCGCTATCTGGCCGGCTGCGGAATTAGTTTTGGCCAAGAGAGCGCAGGCGTATATCATATTTCCAATGTTTTAGGACATGCAATAAGCTCGATAATTTTATTTTTAATATTTCTGAAGATGACAGGCTCGACTTATCGCAGCGCATTTGTGGCTGCAATATTTGCCGTGCATCCGCTGCATGTGGAATCAGTCGCATGGGTCACTGAGCGCAAAGACACACTGAGCGCCGTATTTTGGATGCTGACAATGCTGGCCTACGTGAACTATACAAAGCGGCCGTCGGTTGCCCGCTATTTAATTATAGTGCTCTGTTTTTCTATTGGCCTGATGACAAAATCAATGCTTGTTACCTTACCTGTAATGCTATTGATTTTAGACTACTGGCCCTTGAGACGATACGCGTTTGGTAAGGGCATTGGCCCAGTGCGGAGCACATGGCCTCTTTTACGAGAGAAAATTCCATTGTTTGCTCTTTCCGGCGCATCGGCTGTAGTGGCATATGTCGCTCAATCTCATGCAGGATACGTAATGCCGTATGAGGCGTTTGAGCCCGGAGTTCGACTGGCAAACGCATTTGTATCGTACGCAAAGTATATTTGGCTGACAATATTTCCAAATAATTTGTCGGTATGTTATCCGCACCCGGCTCGATTGCTTCCCGAATGGCTAGTGTTATTTAGTGCAGCGCTAATGCTCGCCGTATCGGCCATTGCGATAAAATGTGCCCGCCGAGCGCCGTATATTTTTGTTGGATGGTGCTGGTTTGCAATTACGCTTTTGCCGGTGATTGGGCTGGTGCAGTTGGGCGATCAGGCGATGGCTGACCGATACGCCTATATCCCGATGATAGGTCTCTTAATAATTTCCGCATGGGCGGTTCCCAACATCGATATTGCAAACATGCGTCGCGCGGCGGTCGCCGCATGCGCCATTGTTGCAGCGCTGAGCGTTGCGGCTTATGTCCAGACGAGTTATTGGCGCGACGCCGAAACGCTCTGCCGCCATGTTATACGCGTCAACCCGCACAGTCGCATGGGCTACGGCGGGCTCGGCTCGGCGCTGGCGGCCAAGGGCAAGCAAAAAGCGGCCATAGAATGCTTTCAAAAGGCCATCAAGATTAACCCAAAGGATATCGCATCTTGCATCAATCTCGGAAATAGTTATGCGATTACAGGCAAGCTCGATGAGTCCGTAAAGTGCTATAGCCAGGCGCTGGCGCTCAATTGCAATGATCCGGGGGCACGATACAATTTCGCAAGAGTGCTGCTCATTCAAGGAAAACTAACAGATGCAGCCCATCAATTGTCGAGGGCGCTAAAAGCACAGCCGTCATCTGTGGAAGCGCACGTCACGCTTGCGAATATTTCGATGCTGCAGGATAAGACCAACGATGCAATCGAGCACTATTCCAAAGCAGCCAAGCTCGCACCGCTTAACGCCGACATTCAATTTCGGCTCGCCGGGGCATTTGAACAAAGTGGACGTATTGGCAGTGCAATAAAAAGCTATCGGGAGGCTGTCCGACTCGACCCGAGACGCTGGGATGCCGCAAACAATCTCGCATGGATTCTCGCTACACAGCGTCATTGCAAATACTTTAATGCTCGCGAGGCGATTCGCATTGCCGAGCGCTCATCCCGTCGGATCGGCAATGCTCAATTCGAACTTCTCGACACACTTTCTGTCGCCTATGCCGCCGCCGGACAATACGACCAAGCCATCAAATGGGCAAAACGCGGAAGGGAGTCGGCAAAAAGCGCCAATCAGGCATCGGTTGCAAGGGATATAAGTGCAAGGCTTCGTCAGTATGAGTCCCGCCGCGCCAAGGACACAAGTCCCACCACAAAGCTCGATTACTAAAAGCCGACCTGGCAAGCCGGGTGGGATAGGGATGCGAGCGTCCTCAATTAGCCCCGGTTGCCATCAGTAGCAACCATTCACCTTATTCCCCTAACAAACAACCATAACGCCTTAGCAGTGAAAACAAAATTTTTCAAAGTGGGTAAAAGGCCCTACAGCGAAAAAAACAGCGGCAACACAATGTGGGCAAAGATATGAAATGTTTGGTTGTGGTGGCGCATCCTGACGATGAATTGATCTGGATGGGCGGCACTATTATCGGACATCCAAATTGGGATTGGCACATACTCGCGCTGTGTCGCGCAGGCGATTTAAATCGTGAATGGCGTTTTCACCGCGCGGCAGCCGAATTGGGGGCATGTGAGCACATATCCGATTTGGATGACAGCCCCATTTTGGCGCCATTGAGCAGCAATCTTGAAGAAATAAAACAGCGAATTCGAATGCTTCCCAAAAAAGATTTCGATTTAATATTTTCGCACGGTCAGGTCGGTGAGTATACATACCATGCGCGCCATGTCCAAACCCATCGCGCGGTTCGTGAGATGATCGAATCCAAAGAACTGCGCGGGACGCTGGTAGTGTTTGCATATACCGACTTTGGTGGCACGGCGCTTCCTCGACCTGACGAGCACGCAGATATATCTATTGACCTGACTTCCGAGCAATTTGAGTGTAAGCGCCGCATACTTCGGGATATATATGGTTTTGTATCAGGCAGTTTCGAGTATGAATCGGCTGGGCCGGTGGAAGTTTTTGACGTGCCGGACAGAGGGAAATTGGCCTATGTTGCGGCCCAACTTTGTCCCGACCCGGCATCGACAAAAACTCGCCACTACGATACACCGGGGGCTTGATCTTGCGTATTTTAATGCTATATGAATACCCTCCGCCGCCGGCGGGGCTTGCGACGCAGGGTGATTTGCTATATCGAGGGCTGACGACGCTCGGTATCGACTGCATGCCTGCTCCGCAGACAGGCAGCCTTCAAAAAGAATGGGTCTATCGCAACTTTATGCCGAATATCGCCATCGGGGTCGGCTTTTGGGGACAGCTCCCCGAGTTGGTAATCCATCCGCGTCGGCACGGCATCCAAGCTGTACCCTGGTTGGTTGCTGATGGCTGGGTGGCAAATTATCAGAAAGAACTAAACTCCCTACCGCTCATTCTCGCAACAAGCAGATGGGTAAAAGAAACATACATACGCGACGGCGTATCAGGTGATCGTATAGTTGTCCAGCCCATAGGCTGTGACCTGGAATCATTCAAGCCCATTGCAAAAAGCGACCCGAAAGTGCGAGCAGTGAGAGAATCTCTGGGCGTTGCAGATGACGAAAAGCTTATTCTAACAATCGGCGGCGACGGCGCTTCAAAAGGCGCGCAGGAGATGATGCATGCGCTGGTTAAAATCGATTCGGAGTTTTCCAAGTGGCGCTATGTCGTCAAAGTGTGGAATCAGCCTCGCACACGTGACCAAAATTTAATCGACCTCGCCCTTGCCGAAGAACTTGGCATCAAGCATAAAGTGGACTATGTGGACGGCGTGCTTTCGCGCGAGTTTATGCCGTATCTCTATAATGCCTGCGACATATACGCTGCGCCGAGCCGTCAAGAGGGCTTTGGCATGCCACATGTCGAGGCGCAGGCGTGCGGCAAGCCCGTGCTCAGTGTAGACGCGATGGGTATAAAAGAGACCGTCATACACTCCGAAACCGGCTTTCTCGCGCGTCCGGCCAAGTGGATATCCATTACAGAAGCCGAGGCCGGCCCTGCCGCCGGATATTCTGAGACAAGAGTTGTAAAGTTTGATGAGCCGAAGGTAATCGCCGTCCGTGCAAGTGTAGATGACCTCGCCGTGCAGGCACTTCGACTTTTGACCGATGAAAAACTCGCCGCGCGCCTGGGTAAAGCTGCAAGAGAACATGTACAGCGGGCTTTCGATTATCGCGATGTTGCAAAGAATGTATTGGGCATTATAAATGATCGCCTGCCGGATAAGCTTTTGCTTTAATTTGCCCACTGGGCACGAATGGAGAAAAACAAAGTGACAAAAGGCGCTGTCAATCCAAAATGCAATATCGATAGAGACGCTTTCATCGAAGAGGCGTTTGAAAAGGCGAAAGCCGTATTGGACAAATGCTCGACTCCAAACGGCATCTTTGCTTCGCCTGTAATATATAACGCAATATACGCGCGCGATGCGCTAATATCCTCGCTCGGAGGGCTGGTCTCAGGAGAGGACAAATTCGTCAAACAGTGGCTCAAGACAATGGACACGCTGATGGACAGGCAGTCGCCTTTGGGCCAAATACCCAACTGCGTGGATACGTTCATCCCGACAAGACCGCGGCTGGTGGCGTTCGGTGCGGCAGATGCCTCGCTGTGGTTTGTATTGACCCTGGGCTATGCCGAGAAGCTCATCGGCGAGCATCAAGAATTTCATGAGGCGTCCGACAAGGCGCTGGTCTGGCTCAAATATCAAGACGCGCATGAAGAAGGTCTCATCGAGCAACAAGAGTCCGCGGACTGGATGGACATAATCGCCAACCGCGGGCATGTGCTCTATACAAACGTGCTATACTTCGCAGCTCTTGAAATGCGTCAACGCATAAAGCGAGCGCATTTAGTAAGAGAGTCAATCAACGGCTTTTTGTGGCATGGAAACCATCACGGCTATTTCCGCCCTTGGCAGTGGAAGCAAGAATACGGAGAGTGGTTCGACACGGCAGCCAACTGCTTTGCAATTGCTTTCGGCCTTGCCGATGAAGAACAGACCAATTGCATTCTCGACTACATTGAAAAATATAAACTCGATACGCCATACCCAATTCGCACTATTCATCCGCCTATTCAACCCGGCGACAGGGACTGGCGCGAGTACTATCGCACAGAGCATGAACTTAACTTGCCCGATCAGTATCACAACGGCGGAATATGGCCGTGGGTGGGTGGGCTTTACGTAGTTGCGTTAGTTCGAGCCGGTAGGCACGAAAAGGCGAAAGACGCGCTCTTTCAATTGGCTTTGGCGAACCGATTGGGTAAAAAGCGCGAGTGGGAGTTTAACGAGTGGCTGCATGGAATATCCGGCGAACCGAGAGGCTCGGCGGATCAAGCATGGTCAGCGGGCATGTATATGTATGCCTACACGTGTGTAAAGGGCGGCAGCGAGCCAGTGTTCGGGTGCTTCGAAGATGCCGACACGCAGTTGCTCCACAACACCCATGTTCATGCGCACAGGTAAGGAGGTCGGTTTTGGAGCTTAGGACAAAGAAAACAAGCGCCGAGACTGCAATTAGCGCGGACTGTGCAATCGCGCGCGCAATCGACTGGCTGCTCAACAACCAATTGCCGGAAGGCAGTTGGGCAACCGAGCTTGAAGGTGACACAATTCTCGAGTCCGAGTATATAATACTGAGGCGCTTTTTAGGTCAGGCCGATGAAGCCAAACTGCGCAAGGCATCGGCATATCTGCGTTCAAAGCAGATGCCGGAAGGCGGCTGGGCGATTTATCCCGGCGGGCCGGTTGATATAAGCGCATCGGTTAAGGCTTACTTCGCGCTAAAATTGACCGGCGCAAGCCCCGACGATCCACACATGATAAGCGCTCGCAAAGCCATCAATTCAGCAGGCGGCATTTCGGCGGTCAATAGTTATACGAAGTATTATCTCGCAATGCTCGGGCAGATTTCATGGCAGGACACTCCTGCAATTCCGACCGAGCTTAATCTATTGCCGAGTTGGTTTTATTTCAATATCTATGAAATATCGTCATGGTCGCGGACATTTGTAGTACCGCTCAGCATCATCTGGGCGCACAAACCTGTAATTCATATTCCACACGAGCAAGGCGTGGGCGAACTTTTTGGGCCGACAGACCGCAAGCATATGCGACTTCATGTAAAAGGCCCTCTCTTTAGCTGGCGTAACTTTTTTATAATAGTGGACTCGCTTGTAAAGCTTATCGAGAAAATAGGATTTCTTCCGCTGCGCGAGAAAGCCGTGCGAAAAGCCGAGCGTTGGATGCTGAATCGCTGCGAGCACAGCGGCGGTTTGGGCGCGATATTTCCGCCAATGGTCTACACACTTATTGCCCTGCGCGCACGGGGCTATGCCGACACTTCGCCGGAAGTTCGCAAAGCAAATAATGAGCTTGCAGAACTTGAAATAGAAGAAGATGACACCCTGCGGCTTATGCCATGCACATCCCCTGTCTGGGACACGGCTATAGCTATGAATGCGCTGATAGAGGCGGGCATGCCGTCAGATGCGCCTGCAATGACTATAGCCGCCAATTGGGTTTTGAAAAAAGAAGTAAAGATTCGCGGTGACTGGAGCGTAAAGCGGCCCCATCTCGAACCGGGCGGCTGGTATTTTGAGTTCAAAAATGAGTTTTATCCCGACATCGACGACACTGCAATGGTCATAATGGCGCTGACAAAATGTGCCGACTTGCCCGGCAAGCATGATGCAATCCGACGCGGGTTGAACTGGCTTTGCGGCATGCAGAGCACGGACGGCGGGTGGGCGTCTTTTGACGCAGACAACAACCGCGCCATTTTTAATGCAATTCCATTTGCTGACCACAACGCAATGCTCGATCCGAGCACGTCGGATATTACAGCACGCATACTTGAGATGTTTTCTTTTGTCGGAATAGGACTCGATGATTCACGTGTGCTGCGGGCAATCGAATTTTTGCGAAATGAGCAGACGCCGGACGGCTCTTGGTACGGCCGGTGGGGCGTAAACTATGTCTATGGAACATGGCAGGCTATTCGCGGACTCACGCGGATAGGCATCGATTGCAACGACCCCATAATCCGTCGTGCGTCAAGCTGGCTGAAGTCCGTCCAAAACGACGACGGTGGCTGGGGCGAAAGTTGCGATTCTTATGCAGATCCGACGCTCAAAGGCATTGGCCCAAGCACAGCCTCCCAGACCGCATGGGCGCTTATGGGTCTGATGTGCGCGGGCGAAGTTGATTGCGAAGCCGTCATTCGCGGCATCGATTATTTGATTCATACACAGCGGCCCGACGGGACATGGGACGAAAACATCTTCACCGGCACGGGTTTTCCAAAGGTTTTCTATTTGCGATACCATCTCTACCGACACTCATTTCCGCTAATGGCGCTGGGGATGCATAAGAGAATTCAAAACGATAGAGATTAAGTTCTGAACTATGCGCTTTCCAATCGGACTGACAACTTCGCTGGCGTCATATATCGTCCGCCGGAAGCTGACCGGCGAGCGATTTGTGCCGCTGGTTTTAATGCTTGAGCCGCTATTTGCGTGCAATCTTACATGCACAGGCTGCGGGCGCATACGCGAGTATAGAGATCGCACCGACGAGCGGATGAGCGTTGAAGATTGCCTGGCGGCAAGCCGCGAATGCAACGCGCCGGTCGTGTCGGTCTGTGGCGGAGAGCCGCTGATTCATCCTGCAATCGGCGAGATAGTCGCAAATCTCGTCGCGATGAAACGCTGGGTATATCTCTGCACAAACGGCACTCTGCTAGCGAGCTCTATAGATAAATTTCAGCCATCGGCAAGGCTGCTTTTCAACGTCCATATCGACGGCCCTCGCGATATTCATGATGTTATCGTAGAGCGTGAAGGGGCGTTTGATTCTGCAATCGCAGGTATAAAGGCCGCCGTGAGCCGGGGCTTTCAAGTGACGGTAAACACAACCATCTATAAACAGACCGATATGGACAGCATCGACAAGCTCATGACCGAACTCGAAGGGTTCGGAGTCAGATGCTTTATGCTATCCCCGGCGTACTCATACGAGGCCGTCGACGAAAAAAACTCATTTTTAAGCCAAAAAGATGTGCATGAGAAATTTGCCGACATAGATCGACTCGCCGCCCGGCATCGGCTTGCCGACACGCCGGTCTACGTCGAATTTTTAAAGGGCAAACGCGATCTGGCATGCACCGCATGGGGAAATCCTACGCGCAATGTGGTAGGATGGCGCTCGCCATGCTATCTGGTCGCCGACAAGCACTTCGCCACATATCGCGAAATGATTGAAAAGACTGACTGGGATTCATACGGCATCGGCAAAGACACGCGCTGCCGGGACTGCATGGTTCACTGCGGCTTCGAGCCGACCGCCGCATTGATGCTAAATAAGCGCCGAGGCGACCTTTGGAATATGATAAAGTGGCAGCTAAAGGGATAGTTTATATACTTTTTTTGAGATGAATACAGGGTGGGGGCGCAAAGCGTTCGACTAAAAAGGCAGACTGTAAATGACCCATTCATTTGTGACTGGCGGCACGGGATTTGTCGGAGCACATGTCGTGCGCAAACTTATCGAGCGCGGAGATACAGTGACTGCGCTTGTGCGACCGACCAGCAATCTTACTTTGCTCAGTGATCTGCCCGTTGATATAGTAACCGGCGATATTTGCAATTTGCAATCTATCGTCGGGCCGATGTCCGGCGTTGACGAGCTATATCATGTCGCGGCGGATTACAGGCTTTACTCGCGCCACCCGCAGGAGCTTTACGCAAGCAATGTCGACGGAACTCGCAACGTAATGCAGGCCGCGCTCGTTCAAAATGTCCCAAAAGTAGTCTACACCAGTACAGTAGGCTGCCTCGGAATTCCAAAAGACGGTTCAATGGGCGACGAAAACACGCCGGTAAATCGCAATGAGCTTATAGGCCATTATAAAAAATCGAAATTCGACGCCGAACAAGTCGCGCTCGAATACGCCTTCAATGGCCTGCCGGTCGTGATTGTAAATCCGAGCACGCCGGTTGGCCCCGGAGACATAAAACCGACACCAACGGGAAAAATCATACTCGACTTTTTGCGCGGTAAAATGCCCGCCTATGTCGATACCGGGCTGAATTTAGTCGCGGTCGAAGATGTCGCCGCAGGCCACATTCTTGCCGCCGAGCATGGCCGAGTCGGCGAAAAATACATACTTGGAAATCGAAATCTGACCCTGCGCGAGATATTGTGCATGCTGGCCATTATAACGAGCAGAAAGCCGCCCTCGGTTCGCATTCCTCACTGGATAGCTCTGTCCGCCGCCATTGCAGATACGTTTGCAAGCCGCGCAATATCGAAAGAACCGAGTATAAGCATAGAGGCAGTGTTGATGTCTCGAAAGCACATGTTCTTCTCGGCAGACAAAGCCGTGCGTGAGTTGGGACTGCCCCAGACGTCTGTCGAGCATGCGTTGTCAAGAGCAGTAAAATGGTTTGCATATAACAGATAAAAGCTATTGCGTGGAACTGACATGTGTCGGAGGAATATATATAGGTTTTTCAGATGCATCTACAATGTTAAGGCCAACAAAGACGATCAGATACAGCCCCAGATAAGTTATTATTGTAGCGCGCAAAATATTGCGCACGAACCTGGGCCTATACTGCTTTCCCCACTCTGCAATAAATATCGGCAGAAATATCAGCGACACCTTGACCATCACAAAAGTTCCGATTCCATACCGAAGGTAAAATCCCATCAGCGGATTGCCTTCGTCTGCCCCATAGGTACCCATTAAAAGCAAAGTGGCTATCAGATCAGCAGTGCATATTGCTATTAAAACCAAGCTCTCTTTTGTGCATGTCATCTCATCAGCCCTGAGCGCCATCATGGACTATATTCCCGCTTTTAGTCCGAATTAGCCAACCAGACTTATATATAGTCGGAAATCGAGCGCTTTTTCGATAGTTTAATATGGGCTTTGCTGCCTGCACTCTGCGCAAAAGACGGGCTTGTTTAGAAAAAGAATTTTTGTGCAATAACTACATTCAGGCAGCATACAAGCGGCATTCGCTAAGCGAGGGGATTATGGCTTACTCGATTGCTTTTAAAAAGGGCTTACACTACAATGGCCGCGTCGTGGCGCTGTGTCTGGCGGCTATAATTATACTTGTGGGCATAAGTCTGCTCGACAAATGCTGTGACATGGATCGTGGCAAAGTAGGAGCAAATCACTTTTTGAGTCCATGGGATACTTCTGTGGCGCCGCCGCCGTATCTTCCTCCAAGTCGAATCGCGTCGGCCGCACAATCTGAGCCTGTCGCATACACAGCGCAATCTAGGGCGAGACACTCACTTCGGGATTATCGGTAAATCGCACATTGTTTATGAGCACGTCTCGCTCAGCGGGAGTCACCGCAGCAGCATGCAAGTCAAGGAAGAGGACGTTTATGCACCTTGTGTTGTTGTTCGGCTTATCATTTATCTCAGACCAGAAAAGCTGTGGCTGGAAGCTGTCGTAATCTTTTGGGATTCTGTAGCCGCCGTGGAAATCAAACCAGTAATCCGACAAAAGCAAATCCCGCCTCGGACAACGCCATGTGCTCGGTTTGCGCGGAACTGCGAGAGGATCGCTTGTCATGAAGTCGTTAGGCGCGGTAGGCGATGGAGCAATATATGCCGTCGGGCCGGGATACATATAGCTTGATCCAAAAAACCACCAAACCGGCCGGTCATTGGGGTCCTGCGTGCCGTAGCATTTGTCACCTTGACAAACCCATATGCGGCTTGGCTGCTCGTTGCCGGTCATCGGCAGCGGCCTGGGCAGTATTAAGGGCTGGCCGATATATCTCTGCAGCGGTTTGACATGCAACACCCATCCATTGTCGTAGGTGTTTGAACCCTCCGTATTTGTATCGATGGGTAGGCCAAAGCCGTTGTGATCGTCAAAGTAAAGCTGTATACATGCGCCGAGTTGACGAAGGTTGGATACACATCTTTTCATCTTTGCGGCGTCTTTAGCTTCAATGATAACAGGCATAATCATAGCAGCCAATATAGCTATTATCGCTATGACCACCAGTAACTCGACTAGTGTAAACCCCTTTTGTCTCATACGAATAGACGTCCGTTTCTGAAAAAAACGCCGCTCCCACATTGTTTTTCGTGCGGAGACATGCCCACCTATCTTTATTCTACGACCATAGTATCAAGTTCGCAATGATACTCGATAATTATTGTAACTAGTTCTACGGATATATGTTGACATAGCACTAAAGCACTATGTCGGATTGCTATATATGCAATAAAATTTGCAGGTATATGGTTTTATCATGTATAAGAGGTTATTGTTGGTCTTTTGTGGAACGAGTGGAGTAGAGGAAAAGACTAACGCGGAGCCTCAAGT
>JAEWSK010000009.1 GCA_023398345.1 Armatimonadota bacterium
TAAGGGGTCTGGGGACTGCATCCTCAGCGGGGTTAAGGGGCAGCGCCCCTTTATGGGAGTCTAAGGGAAACACCCTCAGAGCAAATTTCATAGATACGATATTTGCCGCCTTTTACTTGGTGTGTAAAAAGGGGCTCGCATTTCTGCGAACCCCGGCTTGATGATTTCAGATCGGCTCAATTATGCCCGTCAGCTCTTGTGGCCTTTTTTCTTCAAATCGAGTTTGGTCACGAACTCACCTGATAGCATCTCGCCGGTCTTTTCAAAGCCCATCTCGGCGAATAGCGATGCTGCCACGTTGTTCCATGGTTTATAGCCTGCGTATATTTTATCGCAGTCGGGCAGTTGGCTGAGCCGTTTTATCAGCTCGCTGAGTGCAGCTTTGCCGTAACCCTTGCCCTGGTGGTCGACGTCTATCATCAATCGATAGAGCCAATACTCGCCATCGTCGGGGTCGAGACCGTACATCGCGAAGCCCACGACTGTGCCGTCCGCATAGATAGCCAACGGCACAAATGCTGGTTCTATCTCCGATTCGGCTATAGTGTACATGTGTGGTGCAACCAACCCGCCCTGCTTTGTTGAAAGCTGGAGGGTGCAGCATGCATCCCAATTAGTTTTATCTACGTCTCTAAGAGTTATTTCCGTCAATTCATCCCTCAGTTGACAGTTCGCAGTCAATGTATCGGTTTATGGCCCGCTAGCCCGCGCTTCTCGCTGCAATAAATTCTTCGATGGTCGCTTGATCCATGATACCCGTCGTTGCCCCGATAGACGTCACGCAGAATGCGCCGGTTGCGTTGGCAAATTTGCCGGTGCGCTCAAGGTCCCATCCATTTATTATGCCCGCAAGAAAGCCTGCTGCGAACGCGTCGCCTGCGCCGCATGCATCTACTGCGTCAACTTTATATATCGGGATGCTTAGCTCTATATCTTTACCGCGAATATAACAACCTTTGCTTCCCATTTTTAGCGCGACCGTGCCGACGCCCTTGTCCATCAGCACTTTTGCGACGTCTGCGGGGTCATGTTTACCCGTCACCATGCGCGCTTCTTCAATGCTGGGCACTGCGTAATCAACGTATGGCAGACATGGCTCAAGCAGCTTCATCCAGTTGCCGCGCGAGTCCCAAGCGGTATCCAGAGTGGTTGTTACGCCCATCTCTTTGGCTTTTGCAAGCACGCGAGCGGTCGGTTCGCCGTCGAATCCCGGCATCAAAAATGCCCCTGCAACGTGGAGTATCTTGCTGGCTTTAACTAAATCGAAATTCACATCGGACTCATGCAATGTGCCGTTTGCTCCGATGTAGTGCAAAAATGTGCGTTCGCCGTCACCGTGAACCATCACCATCGTCGAAGATGTAGCAACTTCTGCGTCCTGTACTATGCCGGTGCAGTTTATGCCGTTGCGTGAGAGCGCGCTAATCATGAACTCGCCGAAGCCATCGTTGCCGACTTTGCCGATAACGGCCGTATCAACACCTATTTTTGCTAGCCCAACACCCGTGTTGGATGCGCATCCGCCGATGTGCAACTCCATTCGATCAACCAGCGCGAGCTTGCCTCGCTCAGGCAATTGCTCGACCGGTTTGCCGATTACATCAGCTACCAAAATTCCCAAGCAGGTTACACCAGCCATCTTGCTACCTTCCGAACAAATAATTCAATACGCGTGCTCAATTTAGCAATTTCCAGGGCTTGTCTTCGATCACGTCCGGCTCCTGCTCGACGATCCCATACTTGACGAAGAGTTCTCGCAGGGAACTTGTGAGGAGAAATGCGACCGTACTCGTAAACAATAGGGCCATTCCCACAGCGGAGAGTGCGCACAAAACTGCGATTGCGATTATAACAGCAAATAGGCCGACTGTAAAGCCGGGGTTATCGGCGGCAAGCAGAAATGATTTTCGCAGTATTACGCACCCCCCCGGCCTGCTTTGCATCTTTGATTGCGCAACCAGCAGCGGCAAATGATAAAGGCTCATCATCATCCACATTAGCGCCAAATACACCCACACCATTGTCAATACTGCCAATAGCGCTCCGCCTCTAGCCTTAAATGCCAGTCCAAAAAAGACGACATCGCCGATAAGCACCGCGCTTATAAGTAAGTCAACGACAAACAGTGCCATTGCAGGCCAAATTAGAGTGCGGATTCCTTTGATTGTGTCAATTGGAGTGGGGTGTTCGTGGGCAATAACCATATTTGCATAGTAAAAAATTCCGACTGCACATAGCCAGACAACCAGCAGTCCTGGGATGGCAAGCGGCAGTGCGGCAAATCCGGCCTTTGTGTTTGCCGCAATCAGCCCCATTGCCGCAAAAACGACCGTGCTTGCGGCAAACGATGCAAACGATGCTCCGACCACGTAGCCCAGCGAGTCGTAAGTCGCTCGAAACCCAAATTTTAGAGCCTTACCCAAGCTGGCCGACTTGCGTGTAGTATTTTCACTCATGCCTATATTATACAGTTATATGGCTGAGTAATTCACGCGTGCCGTTTCCTGCGCATATACGGTATCAAAAGTGCAAATCCCATTGCTCCCATTGCAAGCCCACTTGGCTCAGGTAATGCTTGATTCGACGGGACATCACCGGAAAATCCCTTGTTATGATATTCGCCGCCGTATATCTGAGATGATTCGTTGACCACAGCGATGCCGTTGACGTTTGCGCTTATAAGAGAAAGACTGGCGTTAGGCGCAAGCAGACTTCCTTCGAGCGCCATTGATGTGATGCTCAGAGACGTAGCTTCGTAGTAGTTATATATAACGTTTGTCGATGACACGCCTTCGAGAGTCAGTCCATAGTGCAAAGAAGCGTTTTCGCCGCAGACGTTGATAATGACCGTCGATCCCGCCGGCACGCTTATGACGCGGCTGTTTACAGATGCCCACTTATCTGCCTGCTGCTGGGTGAGATTGAACACATTTAACGTGGCATTGTTGCCGACAAGATTCACGGTGGAATATCCGTCATATTCTGCAACTCCGTTTCCGGCCAAAGACGATAAGTAACTCGATACGGTCTGCATTTGCGCCTTTATTGCCGCGAAGTCCAAAACACCGCTGGTATTTACAATCGTATATGCCGGATCCATCGAAGGGGACTTTACTAATTTCCCCCCGTAGGCGGTGTTTCCGTTAAATACCTGCCATTTGCCATGAGCGTCCAGATTTCCACCGACGACAAGGCTGTACATCGATGCGTCGGCGCTTACAGCCGTTCCAACGCTGTACCATTTTGCAGTGAAGTCGCCGCCTACTGCCAATCGACCTTCGGTGTCTCCACCCTCTGCGTATGCGTTTCCGAAGACAATTGCGTTATAGTCGCTTACGGTCTCAAATGGGTTGAACGCATTTGCGCAAATCGGCATTGCAAGCAGACATGCTGCAATTAAGCTGTAGCGTATTTGCCTGAAAACGGACATTATACGATCCTCCAATGCCTGTGAACATATTTTTACGTTGCGCCTATTTCCGGCATGCCGTCGAGTTTGCTGGTTCGATGGCGGCCACAATTTGCGCAGTTTATGACAAAGCTGTAATCATAATACCAGTGCTTGTAATGGCGCGCAAGCATTTGCATGGCAGACTGTCATGCGTTGACACAAAATGCGTAAACCCAACCAATATTATGCAATCAAAGCAATTTGTTGTGAGGGTGTTCTGCGCACACTCCCATAGAGTTTAGGCCCTAAATAACAAAGCGAGGCATAATTATATTGACTGCCGAACACAGGTTCGCCTAAAATAGTGACGTTATGCGGGATAGCATTAGTAAAATTTTGGGCCAGGAAGGGCGATTTGCAACGCTGTGTCCGGGTTATGAGTATCGCGAAGAGCAGCTGGCAATGGCTGAAGCGGTCGCCGACGCACTGCTTTATAAGGAACATCTTCTCGTTGAGGCCGGAACTGGTGTAGGGAAAACTGTTGCTTATTTAGCGCCTGCTGTGCTGCATGCAACTGACGGCCGCCCGGTGATAATTTCCACGCATACGATCAACCTCCAGAGCCAGTTGGTCAACAAAGATATTCCGCTGATGAGAAGCGTGATGGAGGATCGCCCGTTTAAGGCCGTGCTTATGAAGGGCCGCGCGAATTATGTTTGCCTACAGGAAATAGATCACATGCAGGCGGCGCTGCCGTATGAAGATGGAGAGTTCGAGCGCCTCAGAAAGTGGCTGTCCGAGACGGAAACCGGCGATGTGTCCGAACTCGACTTTAGTTTTTCTGATTGGTCCGAAGTCTGCTGCAATGGCGACACATGCAAGGGCGCGAATTGCCCGTATAATTCAG
>JAEWSK010000029.1 GCA_023398345.1 Armatimonadota bacterium
CCGTGCAGTAGCCCGGCAACAAAACCCAGAGTTGCCCCAAATGCCGGATCGGCCGCAAGCGAGTATGAAATCAGCACAACAAGCACTAAGTCCGGCTTTGCACCTAAAATGGAGATATATGAGGGCAAATTTCCTTGAATGCCAGCTGTTATTATGAGCGCGAGTATAGCCCAGAAGTACTTCATTGCGCCACACTCTGTCCAGGTTTTATTAAGAAAACTTGTTCAATGCTGTCAATGCGAATACTTGGTCGCACTAAAGCTTTTGTGCTGCCCATAACCTCGCTGCGGACTACCTTTGCAACTCGCCCTATAACTAGTCCCTTAGGAATCACCTGCCCCATACCCGACGAGACTATTACATCGCCGACTTTTATGTCGGCCTCTTTTGGCAGATACGATAAAAGCAGGTAGTCGCCTGCCTGCCCTTGCAAAATCCCATTGCTGCGCGACCGCTGCACCATCGCGCCTATTGCGCAGTTCGGGTCAGCCAAAGCAACTATGCGGGATGAAAACGTATTAACTTCGAGGACTTGACCGACCAGTCGCCATCCCGACGTAACGACCGCCCAACCCTTTTTAACGCCCGCGCGCGCACCGCTGTTGATTGTCGCGGTATCAAACCATGTGCTTTCTTTGCGCGAGATGATTTCGGATGCGATCATATCGAGTCTGCTCGATTTTTTCAGTCCGAGCAACGCACGAAGATTAGCGTTTTCGTTTTGGGCCTCAGTTAGAACTGCGTTTTCTTTGCGCAGGCGAATAACCTCTCTGCGCAAATTCGCATTTTCTCTGAGCAGCAAGTGTCTGGGGCGCGCGACTTCTACAGTTGTTTTTGTCGCAACAGTGGCAAGGTGGAAAACAGAGGCGCTCGGCCGAATCAGCATGGACACGGCATCACTTACAAAGAACGATGTGCCGTGCTCAAGCGCACGGTCGTGACCTGCGCCAATGACAGCGCCCAGCACGACCAATATAAACAATGTAAGAACAGCCTTCTCACGAAGAATGCCGAGCATAACTAATTCTGAGTAATCTGGCGAATTGACTGACCCAACAGCGTCTTTTTGAGAGCGGGGTTTGTCTCTGATTCGTCCAGTGCCTTTGCAGTTCCCATAACGACGCAACTCAACGGATCGGGAGCGATATGAACAGGCATGGCGGTTTCGGCGGTCAGCAGGCTGTCTAGCCCTCTGAGCAAAGCTCCTCCGCCCGCCAACACGATTCCACGCTCCATAATATCTGCGGCGAGTTCCGGTGGGGTTTGTTCAAGAGTAAGTTTTACTGCTTCTACAATCTCACATACAGGCTCGCGTATGGCTTCACGAATGGCTTGGCTTGTAAGTGCAGCGCTGCGCGGCAAGCCTGATATTAGATCTCTGCCGCGAACCTCCATCATCATCTCGTCCGGTAGTTCGTATGCGGAGCCGATCTCCAATTTGACTTCTTCAGCCGTCCGAGGGCCGATCAATAGATTGAACTGCTTGCGCACGAAATTTATAATGGACTCGTCAATCTCATCGCCTGCGACACGGATCGAACGGCTAGTTACAATGCCACCCAGCGATATGACTGCAACCTCGCTAGTTCCACCGCCGATGTCAACGATCATGCTTCCAGTAGGTTCACTGACAGGCAAACCGGCACCGATTGCAGCGGCAAACGGTTCTTCGAGCGTATATGCTTCCGCCGCACCGGCCTTTATTGCAGCCTCTTTGACGGCGCGCCACTCGACTTCCGTCACACCTGAAGGAATTCCTACGACTACTGTCGGCTGTATAAGACCATTGTGCCGATGAACTTTGCGAATAAACCCGCGCAGCATGGCTTCGGTCTGGTCGAAGTCGGCAATAACGCCATCTTTGAGCGGTCGGATAGCAACAATGCTTCCGGGTGTGCGCCCAAGCATGCGCTTGGCTTCTTCACCGACAGCAAGCACTTTTCTTGTCTCGCTATCAAGAGCAATCACGCTAGGTTCGCGAAGCAAAATACCGCGCCCGCGAACATGAACCAGGGTGTTTGCCGTGCCCAAGTCTATGCCGATCGCCCTGGAAAACCTGCTAAAAAGTTTGGATAGGATTCCCATATAAACCTTGTCAACCCGCCTTCGCCATGGGCAATGCAGCGGCCATCGCCCTTCGTCCAATCTTGAACACTCATGATACCACAAAAGCACAGACTGTTTCGAGATGTTTTTGTCTGCATTTGCGAATACGGCTAAAGATTGTGGCACAAAGCTTTAATTCGAGGATAATAAATCAGAAAAACATGCGCGGGACGGCTATTTTTCCAATAGCTTGCGGAGCCTATCGTCAATACTGGTAAAACTGCAGCCTATGATATGGTCGGACTTGGAAGATTCGCTATCCAACTTCGATCTGAGCACCTGAGCAATCAACGAAAGTTTGTCTTTTTCGGACTTTGGCTTGATCTCGACTTGCAGCATTTCTCCTGGAAGCAATTCATCAGGCACAACCATGCACGCGCCGCCGAGACTTATATCACGCGTAACGCCGGATTCGTAATCTAATTTGGATTTGTCATCACGAATTCGGGCATATCTAACCGGCAATGCCAACTGCTGTCGCGAATGCTCTCGGCGCTGCGCGCGGTATATCACGCGGGGTTTATCGAGAACAAGCACCGGCTCAGTCGCATCGCCTGAGGAAATGACATGACTGATAAAACTATAGTAGGCATCGCACGCAGCCAAAGCGACCCTGGCTGAAGTTCGCGGCGCAACTTGAATCATGCAACCCTCGACTTGCGGCGATTCAATGGCAAGTGCTCGATCATCCTTGCGAACGATGCGGCTAGGATACGTCTTAGCACCGCTGCCGTTGGAAATTTCAAGTGTCACAGGCTGCCCTTTTGCAAACAAAACAGTTGTCTTGGACGCAGCGCGGTCTGTGCTGGGGACATGATTATTCGAGGTGCACTGGACAAGCGTAACAAGGCTGTCGAGATCAAACGGCTTGCTGACGTAAGCAGACACCCCGTGTGACTTTGTCTGCTCGAGCGCCTCAGCACTCTCACATGCAGTCATCACGATAATCGGCAAACCATGACGTATGCCTCGGATCTTGGCAAGGGCGGTTAAGCCATCCATCTTGGGTAGGATGAGATCAAGCAGAACTACGTCAAAGTCCGACTCGCGGACTTTCTCAACTGCTTGCAGACCGTCATGAACTGACACAACGTCGTAACCACTCTTGGCAAGCTTTGCCCCAAGGATGCGGCACAAATTAATTTCGTCGTCAACAACAAGGACGCTGCCCTTGGTGACCATCTTGCGGAGCCTCCAGCCTTCACTAAACGTTCGACAAAAAATAGCGAGCCGATCGTTCTAGTAGTCATAGTGCAAGAATCATGCCATAAAAAGCTAGCTCAGCAAAAAGTGTTTATACGTAGCAACCAATCATTTTGTGCGTAAATTGCATGCAGACACTGGATACAAACACGCAGTTATAGTTATGCACAGGCTGTGCGTAAAATGTTGAACACTGGCGAAATTGGGCTGCGCACAGTGCCTAATAATCTATAATAAAAGCTATACACATCTGAGCTTTTGCACAACAATAACGCTGCGCAAATTTATATTGCAGCCAGACAAAGCTATAATTCGCCATCGTAAATCGACAGCAATTGCGCTTTTTAAAAATAGCCAGTAATAATACTAGATTTCCAAACTCATCCTTGACTTGTCACCTATGATGGGCTAGCATTCAAGTGGGATCGTAACACAGATTGCGGCCCTTGCTTTACACACAACACACAGACGGAAGGAGGGAGAAAATGGTCAGATACACGCTGGGATTGGCACTACTTGCCGGCGTTCTTGCATTGGCACTCTGCCTACCGGCCTCAGCAGTCGACATAGCACCGGATTGGTTGGACGAAATTTCAACCAACGGCTACTTTTGGACAAATTGGGGCGGCACTACGCAATATGGCACCTATGCAGCACTTCCTGACGTAACAGTTGGAACAGGTTCGGCAATAGCAACCGTGACAATTGCCGACTCCGGGGCAGGACTACAAAACGGAGTCTCTTATGGCAGCAGGGATACTGTCCTTGATTTGGGCCCCGGTGGAAATATTCACCTTGATCTGACTACCTACAAAAGCGGGCTTTATATCTATACAAAAGTACTTTACCATGTAGATATAACATCCGCCCCCATAGTAACCGCAAGCAATGCCGCCCTCATCGCCAGCAATACCACGCTGGTGGAAGACACGAGTCTTGACCCAAGCATACCTTCGGGATGGACGCTTGGCGAGTATCTATGGAAAGTCGAATCCGCCGACGTCGGCATGTTTACAGGAATAGATATTGTCGCCGACGCAAACACCGGAGCTATAATCGAACAGGTGTCCGCGCAGACTCATCTCGTTCCTGAGCCTGCAGGGCTGCTAGCCTTGGCAACAGGTGTTATTGCAATGATCGGCATAACCCGACGACGCAGCTCATAGTATTTTTCTGACAAATAAAATCGTCAATGCGCCGGACCGATATGGCCCGGCGTTTCTTCGTACAAACACTCCCACATGTTATTGACCATGCATTATTTTGCTCCACTGTAGACTGACGGCTTGCACGGCAGACGTGTTTATATCTGTTTGCTTGGGTAACAGTTAGGCGTGCGGAAATTTCCACACAAAAGGAGGCTATGGCTTTGAGAGCATATTGCTTACTACTAATTTTGTGCATCTTCATTGTAGGTGGGCCTGCTATTGCTGGAAGAGTGGTTACCACACCAGTCATTCACCCAATGACCATCTTCCAGGCATATCCGGGCAACTCCGACCCGCGCACGGACGGCGCGCTAAATGAGTGCTGGCTGGGTTATCTGCCGCAAAGTGGAGACGTGATAACTGCTGTTCCGGGCATATTGTGCATAGATCCCGGCTGTGCGGACTGGTGCAACTTCGTCGCTGCAGCGCAGGAAGAAGAAGTGCCTTACACAATAAAGAACACTACTCTTGTGAAAGTCACGCCAAATCACGTCCAGTGCAAGATGGACGGCGAAACGGAAATTTTGCCAGCCCACACATTTACTCAGCAGGGCACACCAAACATCAGAATGCAATGGCCGTTGATGTATGAAGTGCCTGGAACGACATTCACGCTGTCTATTCTATACGGCACTCCGAGCCTGTATGATGACGACGGAGCAGGCCCGAATCCGCCGGCGTGGGTACATCTAGAGCAGTGGATTTGGACGGTGAGCGCGGACTTTGAGAGTTTGTCAAACGTATTGGCGCTGTTTCATGAGCTGCCGTTCGGCCAAGATGAAGTGCCGCTAATCTCCGACGAACCATTTTACGACGTGCTTCAGGCAAAAATTGCGGCCGCATCTGACGCTTATGATGCCGGGGACTTAGTTACAGCCAGCCTTATACTGGCGGACTTTGAATTGGAGGTTATGGATGCATGCATCGATACCTCGCCGTCATTTCCTAACCCGACCGGCCCCGGCACGGGCATAGCTAACTCCGATGAGAACCCGGCATGCTGTAAATTGATGATAGATGTGGAGTTTATACTGCAGACTACCGGCATTGGTCAGCCCAATAAGTAGAGTGTCCTGTAATAAGGAGCGCATGATTGCGTTCCAGTCGCGGCTTCCGCATCGTAATAGACATAACGCGCGTCCACTA
>JAEWSK010000117.1 GCA_023398345.1 Armatimonadota bacterium
CTCGACTAGTGTAAACCCCTTTTGTCTCATACGAATAGACGTCCGTTTCTGAAAAAAAACAGCGCTCCCACATTATTTATTGTGCGGAGACATGCCCACCTATCTTTATTCTACGATCATAGTATCAAGTTCGCAATGAGACTCGAAGATTATTGTGGCTAGTTCTACAGATATATGTCGACATAATGCTAAAGCACTATGTCAGATTGCTATATATGCAATAAAATTTGCAGGTATATGGTTTTATAATGTATAAGAGGTTATTGTTGGTCTTTTGTGGAACGAGTGGAGTAGAGGAAAAGACTAACGCGGAGCCTCAAGTGGAGAATAAAAGCATGGTAAACGTGCTCATAGCCGACGATCACGGTATCCTAAGAGAGGGCCTTAAGGGTCTGTTGGGATTATACGATGATCTAAACGTGATAGACGAAGCAATCACCGGCGTGCAGGCTGTCGATAAAACTCGCGAACTAAGGCCCGACATACTTCTGTTGGACTTGATAATGCCTGAAATGGGCGGAGTCGAGGTGCTCGAAGCTTTGGCGGCCGAAAAGCTGCCGACGAAAGTTATCGTGCTGACTGGCGCTGACGACGATGAACTGCTCGCCCGGTGCATACAAAGCGGCGCAATGGGCTATCTGCTTAAGGACGCAGCCTCCAATCAACTTGTTGATGCCATACGCACAGTTGCCAGCGGCGGATGCTGGCTGCCGCCCGGCCTTACCGAAAAATTATTTAGAGGCATGGCAAAGCGCCCGCATGGAGAGGACTCGGCAAAGATTTCACTGCTGACCGCCCGTGAAGTAGAAGTCTTCAAATTGCTCGGCGAAGCAAAATCCAACGCAGCAATTGCAGACGCACTGTTTATCAGCGAGCATACGGTCAAAGTACATGTGGGCCGCATATTGGAAAAGCTGGGACTATCCAGCAGGGCAGAGGCAGTGAAATTTGCCATTCGAGCAGGTCTGGTGAAAGCCTAAGTATAGATGAATTCGCACGGAGCTTACAGCCTCAAACAAGAACGCTTGGCGGCAGAACGACAGCAAGCAATCATCCGATTACTGCTGTCTTTAATAACAGCTATAGTTCTGATAAAATTCTACCTCAGCCCAGCTAACCAAGGAATGCACAGCATCCCGGACTACTCGGACGCACCCCAATTTCTCTCAGTGCCCGATTCGCGGCTGCCGCATCTGTCGCTTGGCCAACTCGTCACTATCATATCGCTGTTTATAACCTACAGCGTGGGAATGTTGGCTCTGTTAAAGTTCTGCCCGTCTAAACTCAAGATCATGACGGCTTTGTCCAGCATCGTCGAGATCATGCTAATTACTTTTTTGTTTGCGACGACCGCATGGACAGGCATACCGTTTTATCTCTGGTATTTTTCATATGTAGTAAGTGTCGCTTCACGCTATGGCTTGCTTCATTCCATATTGGCGCTCAGCGCGAGCATCGTATCGTTTACAACGGTGGCATGCATCCCGCAAAATAGCGGAGCTGACCCGATTTTGATGATGGGTTTCACCGGATTTTTGCTCGTTTTGGCAATGATGTTCGGCCAGATAAGCGAAAGGCAACTAAGATATCAGGCCAGCTTGGCGGTTGTAAATGAGTTCCGACAGGATCTGGCGGGTCTTGCAAATTCAAAAGAAATCATAGATTTATTGCTCACTCGAACCCGCGAACTGCTCAATGTCGAAAAGGCGTTTTTTTTACCCGCCAGTCGCGGTTCTGACGGCACTGAAGCCATAGGGCTCAGATCAGTAGGCACAGATCCTGTGCTGCTTTCAACATTCCGCGAAGAAGGCGGAATATGGAACGTCGAAGCAATTCTTACCAACAAACGGCCGCTGATGTCTAACCGCCTAAATGTCCACAATGCGCTGCCCAAAGCGACGGCCGAAAAATTGGGCCTGCGCAATCTGGCAGCCGCACCGCTAATGGTGAGGGGCGCCTCCGTCGGAGTAGTATACGCGGCTAACCGGCGTGACAAAAGACTGAACAATTCCGATTTGCAGCTTCTGGCGCTTGCAGCAAACCAGGCCGCGCCTGTTGTCGAAAACGCCATCCTGTGGGAGAGGCTAACGGAGGCTGCCACATCCGAGGAGCGCCTGCGCTTTGCCCGCGACCTTCATGACAACTTCCTGCAGACACTTGCCGCGATAAAGCTGCATTTGGAGCGGTGCAAGATTCTAGTAGACAAGGATGCCGATAAGACCAAGGACGGCATCGACACCATTCATCAAATCGCCACGCGCGGACTTGCTGAGGTGCGGTATTATCTTTCCGAACTGCGCATGATGGGCCCGGAGCCGAGCCGATTTCGCGAAGCCGTAAAGAGATGCGCCGAAGAGGCGGCAATTAGAGGCGGCTTTGAAGTAGAAGTAAACATCGAACCTATAGACAATCCGATCCCGCCGGCTACGGCAGTAGCAGCATTTCAAATTGTCAGGGAACTACTCAACAATGCCGTCAATCACTCCAGCGCCAAGCATGTCAAAATAGATGTGCAATATGATGAAGAATATCTAACACTTACCGTCGAAGACGATGGCGTTGGCTTCGAGACGGTCCGGGTTCGAGCAGAGAAAGCTTCCGCAGGCCACCTTGGATTGGTCGGCGTCGAAGAGCGCGCACGCCAGGCCCACGGGACATTTGAAATAACCAGCAAGCCGGGCAGTGGAACCAAAGCGACGGCGTCACTGGCAATATAAATTACAATTATCTCGTTTTGCTTTCATCCGACCATATATCCGCGCTCATAAACTTCGCCGACGCCCTCGCGCTCACTCGATTGTTTTGAAGCACCTCGGCATCAAGTAAAAAGAGAGGCGAGCGTGATCGCGTTAGCGACGCCGTCACCATCACTACATTTCCTACCCGCAGAGGTTCTATATATTCTATATGCATGTCCGCCGTCACTGCTGCTATGCCTTTGATTAGCAGGCAATTAGTCATTGCACAATCGAGAATAGTGGCTATTATGCCGCCGTGCACGATTCCGGGATAACTTTGATACTTCTCTTCGCAAAACCACCGTGCTGAGACGGCATTATCGCCGCTGATTTCAAACGTCAGCCCCATGCCGTCTTCACCGTGCCCGCAGGCAAAGCAGCTACGATGAAGATCGGCGGCACTGCCGACATCCTCCGCAATAAATCGCGACGCAGCATTCTCCGTTCCTAGTGATCGCAAAGATTTGTCCCAGCTTCGAGTGTTCCGTTAAGATACGCATCTACAATATCTGCCGGTGGAGCAACCGGAGCGCCTACGAACACTTGCACTCCGTTCTGCGAAAACAGTCCTTGTGCACGACTTCCCATTCCGCCGGCGATTATGACTGTGGCTCCCATCTCATGCAGCCATTTCGGAAGCAACCCTGGCTCATGTTCCGGCGCTGGGATTGTATTTTTGCTCGTTATAGCCTTGCTGTCTGGGTTTACATCGACAATTGTGAACTCGTCGCAGTGCCCGAAGTGCGGGCAAAGCAGACCATTTGAGGTTGGAATAGCGATTTTCATGATTTTATTTTGTTATCCTTTCGTATGCAAGTAGTTTAGCTCTGTGCTTACAGCAGTCCACAGGCTTCTTACATCTTGCGCCGCAGCGCTGTTATCGTGTTCGACAATGCTCTTACCTGCTATCTGGGCCAAAGTGACCGCTTTATCGTAGCGAATATCGCCCAGCACGCGAATATTCTTTTTGAGGCAGTGTTCGCGGATTTTTGCAGTCATATCAAAGTTGATATCGCTTTTATTCACGCAAACGGCTGTCGGTATATTAAAATGTTTTGCCAGATCGGCAACGCGATCCAAATCGTGCAGCCCTGATATGGTCGGCTCTGTCACAATGAGCACAAGATCCGCTCCTGTTATCGATGCTATGACCGGACAGCCTATGCCGGGAGAGCCATCGATAATCACCATGTCGAGGCCATTTTCCTCGGCAATCCGCCTAGCCTCTCTTCTTATCGTCGTGACGAGCTTGCCGGAATTTTCCTCAGCGATTCCCAGCTTTGCATGAACCATCGGCCCGTGCCTTGTCTCGGAGACGAACCACTCGCCGTTGATGTTTGGCAAGAATTCTATCGCATCGACCGGGCAAAAGTGCTCGCAAACCCCGCAGCCCTCGCAGGAAATAGGGTCAATGCGATAAGTCTTATCGATAAATTCGTTTGGAGAGCCATCATGACTGATAGCATCAAACCGGCACATTGAAAAACATTTGCCGCATCCAATGCACTTGTCGACTTTAATCGATGCTTTCTTGCCCCCGCAAAACTCCTCGCGTCGCAAAATTGTTGGAGACAGCACCAGATGCAGGTCGGCGGCATCGACATCGCAGTCAGCAAGGACTTTGTTTTTCGCAAGAGCAGCAAACGAGGCGACAACGCTTGTCTTCCCCGTCCCGCCTTTGCCGCTTATTACAACAAGTTCTTTTATCGTAATTGACCTTTCCTGTCTATGCTCCGGCTCGTCCGTGATGCGCATTTATTGTTCGCAAGCAGTATCGCTCGCATTGCATGCTCCGGCGTTTTTTGCATGCTTGACTACCATCAGCCCGTTGGTAATCAAATCGATTTTTTCTGCAATGGGATTTTTCGCGTATTGCTCGATTGTCCCAGCGTCAGAGTGGGCCGATATATCCGGGTCGATGGGCATATCGAGCAGGTGTGGAATGCCCATTTCATGGGCGATTTGCTCCCCATTGGAATTGCCGAACGGATATATCACTTCGCCGCATTTTGGACACTTGAGCCATGCCATATTTTGCACGAGGCCTAAAATGGGCACGTTCATCTTGCCGCACATATCCACTGCCTTGCGCACCACCATCGCCGCCAAGTCTTGAGGAGAAGTGACAATTATCGTGCAATCAATCGGCAGCGATTGCATTACTGTGAGAGGCACATCGGCAGTGCCGGGCGGAAGATCAACCAATAGATAATCGAGTTTGCCCCAAAACACCTCTTGCCAGAACTGCTTTACAACTCCCGAGATCATTGGCCCGCGCCAGATCACAGCGTCACCGGGTTTTTCCAGCAATAGATTTACAGACATCGCTTCGATGCCGGATTGGGTCTTAACCGGAAACATGCCCAGTTCGTTCATCTCAGGTCTTTCGGTTATTCCAAACATCTTGGGTATGCTTGGCCCGGTTATGTCTGCGTCAAGTATGCCGACTGCATGTCCGGCCTTTCTAAGCGCACAGGCGAGCAGTCCTGTTACAAGAGACTTGCCCACGCCGCCTTTGCCGCTCATAATTCCCACAACATGTGTTACTTCATTCGATTGTTCGGCCAGCGATTGCTGGTCGGCATTATGAACATCCGCCATTATATCCTCCAACTTATTTACACGGCCTATAACGTCTTTATTTGCTTCTTTCCAGAGGCGATCCACGCATGCGTAATGCTGGATTCACGAGTTTTTACATCGTCAAAGAGAAAATGCAGATAGGAATCGATCTCCTCAGTAGTCATCTCACCTCTAGGATGCATTTCTTTTCCCAACAGTTTGTGATTATGGTCCATAATATCGAATCCATGCGAGTTAAACTCTATTACAAGCAGCTTTCCATCATCAGTCATCACCCTCGCTATCTCATCGAGCGCATCGCGCGGGCTGTCTATTTCATGGATCGCGTTTGCGAAAGTCACGGATTGGAAGCTGCTATTGTCGAATTCGAGATTGTGGGCATCCATTATTACAAGCGTAGGCTTGTCGGCCAATTCACCAAGTCGCTGCCTGGCTTTATCTAAAGCCTCAGAATTGATATCGCCTGATACCACAGAGCATCCACGCTGCAAAAGTTGCAGAAGCATTCGACCGGATCCGGTAGCAACATCCAGCACTGAATTTCGAGTGTCAAAGCCCGCAAAGTCCAGCGCCACACCATATTCACGAATCAACAGGGCATCTCGCTCACTTAAAATCTTCTCAATATCACAATCGCACATCGACAATACCTTTCAAAAGTGAAGTAAACACGTCTTTGTATTCCGGCAGAGCCTGTGTTGCAAGCTGACCTTTTGAATATGCTTCGGCTATCCGTCTATCATCCGGTATCTTAGCAAGCATGTCTATGGACTGGCTGGTGCAGTAATCAAAAACAGCTTCATCTCCCATATCCGCGCGGTTCACCACTACCCCGAACGGCAGATCGAGCACTCTCAGCATATCTACAGCCAGTTTTAAATCATTCAAACCAAACGGCGTCGGCTCCGTTACCAAAATCACATAATCGGCTCCCCGCACAGACTGTATTACCGGGCAAGAAGTGCCGGGAGGCGCATCAATAATACTCAATCCGCCGCTTGGAATCTGCTTTTTGACTTCTCTAATAAGAGGAGGAGACATGGCTTCGCCAATTCTTAGCTTACCATGCACAAATCTCACTGCCCCGGCAGCACCTTGCTCAATGGTTCCTACTTCACGTTTTGTCTCGCTTATCGCGCCTGTCGGACAAACGAGCATACACCCGCCGCATCCATGACACAAATTGGGGAACGTGAGCACTGTCTTTGCCAGCAGCGCTATTGCGCTATAATGACATATGTCTTTGCACTTTCCGCACGCCGTGCATTTGCTCTGATCGATGGCAGGCACGGAAACGCAAACTGAAAATGTCTTCTCGATCTTGGGCTTTAAAAATATGTGGCCGTTCGGCTCTTCGACATCGCAATCCAGATAGGTTACATCAAGTCCCTGCATCGATGCAACGTGCGCCAAATTTGTCGCGACAGTGGTCTTGCCGGTTCCGCCCTTTCCGCTGGCCACCGCGATAGTGGTTTTATGCATTGCAGCTACCAATGCCCCTCAACATCTGCAGAGTCCACCGGGCTGAGATTTCCGATTTTGAACTTCTCAACAGCTTCTTCTACTGTGCCTTGAAGTCCCGTATAGGCTTTTATGCCGGCAGCCGTCAAAGTGCGAAAGGCATTTGGCCCGACATGCCCCGTAAGAACGGCTTCGACATTCATTTGGGCAATGTTCTGAGCTGTCTGAATTCCTGCGCCCTGCGCGGCATTCAAATTGACTTCGTTGTCGCATATGTCCACGCTGCCGGTATCGATGTCAACGACTATGAGATACCGTGCTCGCCCGAATCTCTGATCGACCGGACTATCGATAGAGCCTTTGCTTGCAGTAATAGCAACTCTCATTGTGACGTCCACCTTCTGCCTTGTCTCTGTCCTCGACATACTCCCATGCCGCCGCCAATTCCTCGACCTCGCCCCAGACCTCGACCGGGATAAGCGGCGGTCGTGCCGAAATTGGAGGATACAGTAGGTTCGGCCATTTCCTGTAATGACCCTGCATTGAAAAAATCGACCGCGTATCTGACGGTTTCACCCGCGCACGCATATACCTTTATCCCCGCTGCCAAAAGCGCATTGTGCGCATTTGGGCCGAGATTGCCGGCAATTACCGCCGATACTTCCATTGATGAAATCACTTGTGCGGCCTGGATTCCTGCGCCTTGATCCGACAGAATGCCGGGGTTTTTAACGGCAGTTGAATCGAATGTCTCCGTGTCGACAATAAGAAAATACGCGCACCTGCCGAACCTTGGATCTACTGGTGAATCAAGCGTATCTCCCGTTGAGCAAACTGCTACTTTCATTTTTTTATCCCTTTCGTACTCGCGTGGGGTCGGTAAATTTATTCTGCTTTGGCAAAATCTGCCGCTGCCATGACCCCAGTTTTATCCCGCGAGTACTACCTGCGGGATTTGCGAACCCCAGCACCCCCACTGATGCCATCTTACTGCAAGTCACGGCTAGATGTCAATTACACCCATAAAAACAACATGCTTTTACCACTGTCAGAAAAGTGGGAAAGGACTAGGTGCAAGTTACACCTATAAATATATCGTAATTATGGGCGTAAGTCAATAGCCCTCACGTCAAGCGTGATGCTTATAAGCGCTAAAATTGTCGAGAACCTATGACGCCGTATATTATGAAAAATATCCGCTAAGGTCTCGTGGCCGATGAAATAGCTGAGGCGCAAGTTCATTACTTCTATCAATAACAACGCTCTTTAATATAAACTGAGGTTCGACTCCTGGCGGAACCAAACCCCAGTTATTGCTGTTTATATATCAGTAGGTCAAAATATCGCTTTGTGACCGTGGCCGGATGATTGGAAGTAGATTATCGTCCACACTGCTTATTCCTGTTATCGATGCGAACCCTTTGCTGGGTAATGTTACCGATGTCATGATATATTCGAGAGATATTCTGCAGCCTTTGGCTTCGGGGTCGTTGTGTATGTTAGTTCCATCGTCCACAAATGCGTCTCCAGCGCTGTTATAATATATATTGCCGCACACTTTGACCAGCAGTCCGGTTGTGCGCAGTCCGGCGCTGCCGACTGAGGACGGCGTGTTTATAACTTCGCCCGGCCCGCCGAGGCACTTTGTCGACAAAAATATGGGCTTTGGAGCGTTTACTTGTGTCGGTGAAAGAACTTCCTCTACAAAAAGTGCCCTCTCGCCCCCGGTGCTGCAAAGAACTCCTTTTGCAGTAAAATTAGTGCCCTTTTCAATCATAAGATCCGGCATCAGCCTCAAACCTGCATATCCGCCTGTTGTCTGTGCGTACGAAAACCCATAAAATTCGCTGCTGGTGCTGGTCAGTAGATTCGCTATTTCGACTGGAGAGTTGTCCGGCATACGATACGCTGTCTTTACATCTACCTGCGCGTAGTTGCGATCCGCAATGAATACCATAATAAAGACCGGCGAGTCTTTGAGTGGGTTGCCGTTTATATCTTCAACGTTGGTCAGCTTGAACTCAAATAAATAGGTTCCCGGCAAGGATGCGCCCCAATTCAAATGCTTGTGTGGATTTGCCGAAGTCAAGTCCAAATATCCCGGCTTTCCGTCACCGAAGTATGCGCCTCCTGTAAGTCCGGGCGAGTAAGACACTTGCTGCACTCTGCATTTACCAATTTCGTAGTGCCCATATTCGTCCACATAGAAATTTACGCCTCTGTCGATCACATATACGCCCATAACTTTGTTCATCTTAAACGGCTTTGAAAAATTCAAAGGTTCCGCAATGGACGCCATGCTCGGATCATAAAGGCTGCGCGCAAAAGCCAAGTCATTTTCGCACCCAGCAAAAACAGTTGCTGCCGAAAGTGCGATTAGCAGCAGATTAAAGAACGGAAGCAACACTCGTCGTATCACAATTTACGCCTCCTTTTTGTGAAATTGCATGGCCGCCTCATGTCGAGGCGGCCCGTTCATGTTATTTGCGTCTTCTTATCACTAACGCCGCCAGTGGCACGGCTAAAGCAAGCAGTCCAGACGGCTCGGGAACAGTCTTAAAATCGACTGAGTACTCCCCTGAATCTCCCAGTGTAGTGTGTAGGCCATCGTTGGCAACCGCGTTAACCAGCTTGAAAGTGACTGTATATGTGCCCGGCGCGGTCGCGTATGCGTCGATGTGCGCATGATGTATTCCAGGTTCCGGCCAGGACATATCGAAGTAACCTGAGCCTGTGGAACTTCCATCATTACCGAGAACTATGTCGCCTTCATGATATAGAACCAGCCCGGTGGGAACTGAAGTAAAAACAATCCGCACCGATTCCAGATCAGGAGTAGGCAAGTTAAAAAACTCAACGCCCCAATCGCCATTAAATAAGCTGCCGGTGAACTGAGAAAGACTGACCGGCACGATCTCGTCAGCTTCGGGTTCTATCACCGTAACAGAGCCGCTATCGATGCCAAACTCCCAATCACCCGTGTGAGCAAAAGCCGAAATGCTCAAAATACATGTCAACACTGCAATAATGCAGAAGAGTTTTAATATGTAAGCTTGCTTCATTTTCTATTCCTCCATATGCTTTACATTTGTCATAGTGGGTCGTAAAGATTGATTGACCCATCTGATTTCCAAGTTTCTTCGAACTTCATAAGCCGAACATGCCCATCTAAGAACAGGTAGTTCGCCTTGCCCGCGTGAACAGTCATCCCAATTCCATCATAATCCGGATCGCGCGCGCCAGTAGTCCACATTAAAGGGTGAAAGTGATCGGCCGTCGTAGT
>JAEWSK010000116.1 GCA_023398345.1 Armatimonadota bacterium
GTAATGAAGATGGGCAAACCCATCAACCCCGGAAGATAGCGCACGGCAGTCAAAAACAATTCCCCCAAATTCAGCCGACTTGTTTTTTTTGCATCACCTATTTTTATAGCACGTAGTTTATTTACTTTGGCAAGACATGCGCGGGGTATACTCACATTAGGACGGCCATATGAATGGAGGGCGGGCGATGAGATACTCTTTTGTATTTGTCCTTGCCTTGACGGCGGCGCTGATGGGGATAATAACATCCAATGTTATAGGCGCCACTGTCTCAGGGCTTGTCGATATTGATATAAAGAACGTGTCTGTCAAACAGGCAATAGATACCCTTTTTGAGGGGCGCGGATTGAGTTATTACATACAAGATGGGGTGAAAGGCAATATTGTTGAATTAAGACTAAAGGGCATTGCCTTTGATGAGGCGCTCAAAGCGATGGGCGACGCAGTTGGATTCAGCTTTAGAATTGAAAATGGAGCATATATAATTGGGCCCGGTGCGGCGCAGGCGAAAACTGCGCGTCAGTCAGCGCCCGCAACTCAATATATGGCTCCAGCGCCGACTCAGTCCAGCGCAGACTCAATGGGAGCCGGGCCAAATATGCAGCCGATGCCTCAGCCACAAATATTGCCTCAGCCGGTTGTGGTAAACAACGTAATCCCAATGCCCAATTCGAGTGATGCAGATGTGTCAATGCCGTATTTTAACCCGTACTTATACGGCGGATGGGGGCCTTTGATGAATATATGGAACGGGCCGACTGTGTTTGGGCGCTTTCCGCAACCGCCTCCTCCATCGGGGTGGGTTTCACCGGATGTTGAGCGATTTTTGCGCTTTGAGTGGGCGGTTCGGAGGCGACCGGGGTTTATTGCGCCGTATCCATATTTTTCCCCGTAGGCAATTTGTCAACGGGGTTTGTAATAATGAAATTTGCGCAAACAATTTTGGGGCTTTGCCCCAATCCCCGCCAGAGACTCTGTCTGGTGACTCTGCAAGGAAACTGAGTTTTCTTTAACCTTCACACTCGTAAATGGAATCCCCCAATTGGTGGATTCCATTTGCGCATACGGGGTCTGGGGACTGCGTCCCCAGCGGGGTCAAGGGGCAGAGCCCTTTATTGGGAGTCTGAGGGTAAAACCCTTAGGCAAATTTTGCAGACTTGACACTCAGTCGTCACGATTGCTACTGATGTATTTTGCAATTGCAGCAAGCAATCGTGACGTGTGTTTGTTTATTGCTGAGCTTGATGACTGGTTGGTAAATACATGCGATAATATTGTGTCGAACTGCTTTACACCGCCATGATACGGTGCTAGAATTAGGATTGATCTAGCATCCGCGACCTAAGCGCCGGGCTTTGCAACCTTACACGCAAACGGCTCCGCGGTCATGTGCATATTCAGGAGTTGCGGAGTTGAGAGTAGTAGAGATTTTGTTCTACAGCAGCAATCGAGTCAAGCTTGTGGTCGAAATGCCCGATCCCAATTGCTATACGACCGAACATGCGCCACATATACCCAAGCTGCTATTTAAGCTTTTTCCCCATCTTTCATATCACCATTGCCACAATGACAATGGTTTTAGTTTTCGTCGTGAGTCTCGCTCGACGGAGATCCCACACCTTTTTGAGCACCTTATCATTGAGCTTCAAGGCCAAGTTCTGAGATCGGGAACTCTAAAAGGCGAGACACAGTGGAACTGGAGGGTCGATCCCAAAGGGCGTTTCCACGTCTACGTCGAATACAAAAACGAGCTTCTTGTTCTCGGGGCGATACGAGTAGCGGAGCGTATTATACAATCACTCGATAGCCATAGTATTGATGATCTGGACGTAGAGCAGGAAGTCGATAATTTGCGTAAGTTGGCCGAACTCGGCGAACAGATCGCAAATAAATCTTCGCAAACCCCGCAAGCAGCCGTCACCCAAACCGTCGCAAGCTGACTTGTTTTCACCGCTTAGTCTTTTCGAGCGCGAAACCCTCGGAATAAATTGACTTGGATAAGTCTTGCAAGCGTCTGGCGCTAGTTCTATAATAAACTTGCAATTCAGACAAGGGGGACTTTCGATAGATGCTTGGCAGGACGCTAAGCAGAGCGCTGTTAGCCTTTTTTTTAATTATTATCGTTGCTGTTGCGCCGATGTGCGTATGGCATCGCCATAGATCTGTTGCTCAAATTGAGTCGATTAGCACGAAGTTTATTGGCGCAGCAAGCAAGTTTGATCTGATGACCGTGCGTAATTGCATTACCGACGAAGGGCGCGCATCAATGCCGGCATATTACACGTCTGTAATTGCCCGCAAACTTCAGGAAATAAATCGCGATGTCAAAGTAAGTGTCCGCCTTAAAGCTGTCGATGTGAAGATGAACATCGGATATGCAAAAGTAATTGTCAAGCGCGAAGTGACCGAGCGCGGTATTCGCTTGGGAAAACCAGTTAATACTCGCATAGATGATACATGCACTGTGTTTTGCGTTTTTGATGGCAAGCGGTGGTTAGTCGATTTTGATCGGACACTAAAGGACAAACACTCCCCCGTGGCAAACTTCAGTCTTTTCAAAGAGTACCAGATTAAGTGAGCGTCATCTACCGCGCGAGCCGAGTCCTCACAATGGCTGCTGCCGGCGTCATTGCCGATGCAGAGGTATTGGTAGACGGCGACATTATCCGCGAAGTAGGGCAGGGGATTGTGAATGCGCATCCCGACATACCCGTTCGCGATATGGGAAATGCAGCCATACTTCCGGGCTTTGTAAATGCCCACTCGCATTTGGAGCCGACTTTCAGAAAAAACTTCGCCGACGGCCTCAATCTTTGGAACTGGCTCGATTGTCTTGGTTTTAGCCGACAAAAAACTCCTTCCTATGAACTTTTGCTTGCGTCGGCACGACTTGGCGCTGCCGAATGCCTCAAGTCCGGCATAACTTGCCTGGGTGATTGCTCATTTTCGGGTGCGGCAAGTCAGGTGATGTCATCAGTCGGACTAAGAGGAATTTCCTATAAAGAAGTCTTCGGGCAGAGTATGGGCGAGGACTACAAAGAGAAGCTAAATACTGCAGTTCAAAATATACTGCAAATGCGTTCGAGTTTGCCGGGGCGAGTTTTGGTTGGAATGTCGCCTCACTCAATCTACACGTCCGGTATAGATATGTTGAAGTATTGTGCCGAAACTTGCGCAGATCATGGCATTCCAATTGCCGTCCATGTGGCTGAAACTCGAGCCGAGAGCGAGTATACAATGAAAGGCACTGGCCCAATAGCAAAGATGCGCAAGGACTCGTTTGGCTATGAGCCGATGATTACGGGCATGCGTCCTTTGCAGGTGCTCAAATCAGCCGGATTGCTGCGGAAAGATACAATTCTAGCCCATTGCGTGCATTTTAATGATGATGAAATCGACTCTGTTGCGTCATCGGGCGCAAGCGTTGCTCACTGTCCACGTTCAAACGCATACCTCGGAGCGGGTGTTGCGAAATTGGATCGAATGCGGCAATTAGGTATTGGCATTGGCCTCGGCACTGATAGTGCGGCAAGTTGCCTTAGACTCGATTTTTTGAAGAAATGCGCTTTGCACTCGGATTGCACCGCGCGATAGCGGAGGATGCGGGCGTGCTTTCGGCGAAGGATGTGCTGAAGCTGGCAACCAAGGGTGGTGCGGATGCGCTTGGTATGGGTGATGTGATTGGTAGACTGGAGCCGGGGATGCGCGCGGATTTAATCGCGGTCGATCTAACTGGGACGTTGCCCGGCGAGGACGTGCATCTGTCCGTAATAACCCGAACTCCAAATGATATAATTTTGCGGCTGATCGATGGTTCTCCAGTCGAGCCGGACATTGATAGCATGCAAACAGAGCTTCAAATTTTTATGGAGCGTTGGACACGTGAATAAAAAGTGGTTCGTTTCTGTAGTGACAGCGGTGCTTGGTACCACAATTCTCTATGCGCTGTTTAGGTTCAATTACGGGCCGTATAGCGGCAGCTACGGTATGTATATGCTTGTAAATATGATCGGGCTGCTGTTTATTCCTATGATGTCCGTATTTTTAATTTTTCGCGCCGATGCCGATGGTTTTGGGTTTGCCCCAAGTGCTTCGCGTAAGGTGTGGCTTTGGGTTGGGGCGCTGTTTGTGGGCCTATTTGTGCTTATGGTGATAAGTGCGCGATGGCCGAGATTCCAAGAATACTACCCGATATTTCGGCGCTTCTACGAGTTCGTGCCGGTGTTTGCAAAATACCCACATGAAAACCCATTTTTTAGCGCTCCTTGGATGATGCTATATGCGGAACTTAGTTATGGTTTGTATCTGTTTTGCTGGGAATTCTTTTACAGAGGGTATCTTCTCTTTGGCCTAAAAAAGTCGTTGGGATCTGTTGCGGCAGTAGTTCTTCAGGCGGTTGCTTTTGGATTGATGCATTATGGCAAGCCTGAGATGATACCGTCGTTTGGCGCGGGAATTATACTGGGAGTCCTTGCGCTTTGCTCAAAATCGTTTGTGCCGGGTTTTGTGCTGCATTGGGCCGCGTCCATTGGTTTTGATATACTTATTGTTTCAATGAGGTCGCATTAGTGAATTTCAAGCGGGTATTTTGTTTGTGATGAGTAGTGGTTGACAAGCTGCGGGTTTGGCTATATACTGCTTGAACCTTTCTTACTGGAGGCTGATGTGGAAGGTATCCGTTTGGAGACCGGTATTAGAGAGATTGACGGAATGAAAGTTCTTGATGTCGCGGGTGAAATCGACGTCTATACCGCCCCACAGTTCAAGGATGCCGTCAACAGCATTATTGATGATGGTCAGAAGCATCTGATTATCGACATGGGTGCAATCACCTATATGG
>JAEWSK010000131.1 GCA_023398345.1 Armatimonadota bacterium
ATGCGTGGCGTTCGCCATCTGATCTCCACTTCTTTGCCATAACGACTTTAGTATATCAAAAAAACTAAGATCGGGCTTGTCAGACTGTGGAAGATGCTCTGAGGGTTTTTTACCCTCAGACTCCCAAATAAGGGGCGCTGCCCCTTAACCCTGCTGGGGACTCAGTCCCCAGACCCCGTATGCGTAAATTGCTAGACCCCCGACGGGGGTCTAGCAATTTACGAGTCTGAAGATCAAGGAAACTAAGTTTCCTTGCAAAGTCCAGAGACAGAGTCTCTGGTGGGGATTGGGGCAAAGCCCCAAATTATCTCCCATATTTGGCATGCGCCGTTTTGTGTGTTGCTTGATATGCCTTAAATGGCTATACTGTCGATATTATGAAGCGCATAATAGATCTTACTCATACGATCAAAGCGGACATGTCTGTTTTTCCTGGGGATCCGAACGTGGAGTTTTCCCGCGTAATTTCTATACACGAGGGCGGGTATAACATAAGCCGCGTGTCAATGGGCACGCACACCGGCACTCACGTCGATGTGCTTTGCCATGTGATGCATGACAGCCGCGGCGTGGATTTAATTCCGCTCGATTCACTTGTGGGCTGGACGGAAGTGCTGGATTTTGGCGATGTCGCCCCGGGTGCGGAGCTAACGTCAGCCGATTTCGACAGATTTGCATCGCGGATATGTGAAGGCGCGCGCATCTTGCTTAAGACCGGTTGGGGAAAACATTGGGCCATGCCTGAGTTCTATTCGGACTTTCCGGGCATCAGCGAGGGCGCAGCGGCTTGGCTTGTCGCTCGAAAAATAAAGCTGATTGCAATCGAGCAGCCTTCGCTGCATGCGGTCTTGCACCGAGAGCTTCATAAGGCGCTTTTGGCAAGTGGGATTGTGGTGCTTGAAAATATCGCAAATGCAAATGAAATTGCGGCGCAGCGTGTCTTTTTGGCCGCTCTGCCTATTAAACTCGCCGGTATGGATGGCGCTCCGACGCGTGTTATTGCAATTGAGGGAATTGAAGATGCGGCTATATAATCAGCACTGGCCGCATGTCCACATGATCCGCTGACACCAGCCGATACTCGATGCCGTCGATATTTCCATGCAGATATGATCCCGCGTGTATGTGGCCATATACCAAAATGTCCACTTTGTGTGCTTTTAAAATGCGTGCGAACTCGTTTGGCTGCATGTCTGCGTTGTAAGGCGGATAGTGAAGCATGACGATTTTCTTCGATACGTCCGATGGAATCTCAGCAAGACCACGTTCGAGATAGGCAAGCTCGCGGTTCATTACTTTTGCGTCGCCTGCGTCCAAGTCGTCTTCGAGTTCAATGCGCCACCCGCGCGTGCCGGTGATGCCGATTCCTTCGATTACGAGCGCATGTCCGTGGAGCAATGTGATGTTTTCAGGGATATGCTTTTGTATTCGAGTGGTGGCCTCGCGCCGCCACCAATAGTCATGATTGCCCCTTATGAGAATTTTATGTCCGGGCCGCGCAGCTATATATTCGAGGTCGGATTGTGCATCTTCAAATCTGAGTGCCCATGAGTGGTCGCCCGCCAGCAGCACAGTGTCCTGCGGCGACACAATCGCATCCCAATTAGCTGCAATGCGCTGGGCGTGATCGCGCCAGACCTCGCCGAATTTATCCATTGGCTTATCGCCGGAAATAGAAAGATGCAAGTCAGAAATAGCGTAAATCGACATATTCCAGCATTATAACATACAGGCGCGCGTATGTTTATTTTTAGAGTCTTTCGGAGTTTTGGGTGAGAGTCCCGAATAAAATTGGCCAATAAAAAAAGGCTGGAGCAATCGCCCCAGCCTTTTTATTTTACTATCTATTTTTTATTCTTCGGACTCTTCTGCAGAGTCGTTTTCTTCGATCTCGACTTCTTCGATATCGTCGATTTCTTCGACTTCAGCACCATCTTCGAGATCGGCGGCAGTCAGAGCCAACGGTTTCTTTGGTTTTTCCTCCGGGGCATCCGGCAGTTCGGCTGTCGGTATGCGCGCGAGGCTTGCGACGCCGTCGCCTGCGCCGAGGTTTATCAACCTGACGCCCTGCGTGCTGCGGCCAATTGAGCGAATCTCTTTTACGCGAATCTTGAGCATAATGCCCATATTCGTGATAATCGCTATTTTGTCGGAGTCATCAACGACGGCCGTCTCGACGATATTGCCGGTTTTCTCGGTGATGTTCATCGTCTTGATGCCCTTGCCGCCGCGGGTCTGCTTGCGGTATTCTTCGAGCTTGGTGCGCTTACCGTAACCCTTTTCGGTTGCAACAAGTAGATCGTTATCCGGCCTGACCAGGCACATCCCAACGACTCTGTCGCCCGAACCAAGTCTGATTCCGCGCACGCCGCCCGATGCACGGCCAGCGCTGCGCAGGTCATTTTCATTGAATCTAATCGACATGCCGTGGTGGGTGACCAATATCACCTCGTCGTTGCCATTGGAGATAGCTACCCACTTCAGCGCGTCGCCTTCTTCAATGTCGAACGCCCTTAGACCGTTTGACCGCAGGTTGTGGAACATATCGAGGTCTGTCTTTTTGACTTCTCCCTGTTCTGTTGCCATAACCATGAAGCCGTCTTTGTCCATCTCGCGCAGCGCAACTGTTGCTGTGATTCTGTCGCCGGGCTCAATGGAAATTAAGTTGATAATCGCTGTGCCCATCGCAGTTCGCGTAGTCTGCGGAATCTCATATGCCTTAAGCCGATATACGCGCCCGCGGTCTGTAAAGAACAGCACGTAATGGTGCGTTGACGCCGCAAACAGGTGCTGAACTTTGTCTTCTTCTTTTGCGGTTGCGCCGATTTTGCCTCGACCGCCACGCTTTTGTGCGCGATAGGTGTCTGTCGGCACGCGCTTTATGTAGCCGTCGCGAGTGATGGTGATGATGGTCTCCTCATCGGGGATCATATCTTCCTCACCGATCTCGTCGGCCTCCATCGGTATGATGCGAGTTTTGCGCGCGTCGCCGTACTTGTCTTTGAGATATTTTAGCTCGTCTTTTATAACCGACAGAATCTTCAGCGGATCACTGAGCAAGTCTTCCAGCCATCCAATGCGCTTGAGCAGGTCTTTGTAGTCTTCTTCGACCTTGTCGCGTTCGAGGGCAGTGAGCTGTCGAAGCTGCATGTTAAGGATAGCGTCTGCCTGTATCTGGCTCAGCCCGAAGCGCTTCATCAACTTGCTGCGCGCGTCTTCGACGTTTGATGAGCCGCGAATAATCGCGATGACCTCATCGAGGAAGTCAACCGCAATGCGCAGTCCTTCGAGCACATGCGCTCGATATAGCGATCTTTGCAGTTCAAACTTTGTTCGGCGAATGACTATATTGACGCGATGGTCGATATAGTGCTGCATCATCTGCTTGAGGGATAGCACCCTCGGAATCCCCTCCACAAGCGCAAGGTTAATCACGCCGAACGTCTTTCGAAGGTCGGTATGTTTGAGCAGATAATTGAGAACTTTGCGCGGGTGAGCATCTCTGCGAAGCTCAATCTGAACGCGAATGCCGTG
>JAEWSK010000133.1 GCA_023398345.1 Armatimonadota bacterium
GCTTGAGACGCAGAGAGTCGAAAGCGATACATATCTCAACCTGGGCGGGGCAGCACCTTCGCTTTTTGATGAACCGTTTGAGGCAGCAAAACTGGGATCGGGCGTTGAAATCGGCTTCGGTCTCACACGATATATATTTTACGAAGGTCTGTGGCGCCGCGGAGCATATATGTTTAGAGATTACATGTCCGGGTTGGGCCATGGCCTGCCGGATAACTATGACCCGCCTGTAACATGGAGCTTTCCCGACTCGGTGCATTCAATTGAAGACATCGAACGAGAGGCCGCGCGAGCGTCGGATATCGGCTGCGAGGCGTTGCACTTGGGTTCGGCATGGGAGACATGCGAAGGCGTTACGCAGTGGGACAAAGAGCGCCTTGGCGATGCAAAAGAGTTTATCCAACGAATCAGCGAAGACTACAATTTAAAAGTTGGACTTAAAGTAATCGGCAGAAGCTACTGCGACGAATTTCCCGGCCAATACCGCCGCACATTCGATGGCAACACGGGCTATTACTCTGCGTACTCCAAAAAGCCGTTTTACGAGCCATGCATGTTAAGTGAGGAGTGTCGTCAAGAGAAATTGCAAAGAATACTTGCAGTCGCCGACGCCGCGCCCAGCTTTATGGTTTTTGACGAATTCGACTGGCGTGGGCCATGCTTTGATGGCAAACATGGGCACAAAGCCCCGACAACTCCCGGAGACCATGCGCAGGCTGTTGCTAATTTAATACAGGGCGTTCGAGAAAAGCATCATGATATGCTCATCGAGGCACATGATCCAGTATGGCCTTGGGGCGTGCGATATTTGCCGACTTATTATCTGCACGACGCCGGCCGTACGTTTGACGAAACATGGGCATTCGAGCTTTCGCACAACCCACTCGAGCAGATAATATCCGGCAGCGCTCTGAGTTTGTTCTACTTTAGAATCGCTTACGACCTGCCGCTTTACATTCAAATTAATATGGACGCCGATAACGACAACTGCCTGGCGTTTTGGTGGTATGCATCGACAGTGCGGCACTTGGGCATCAGCGGCGGCAAGGGCAATCCCGCGCGATTCGCCGCCTATAAAGACGCAATGGCCGAGTATATGTCAATGAAGGACTTTTACGTCTCGGGACAGTTCTACGCGCCCGACGAACTGACGCATTTTCACGTGTTGCCGGAGCAGGGCAAGTGCGTAATGAACGCATTCAATCTCACAGACACGCCGATTTCGCGCAAAGTTGAAGTGAGATTGAATGATCTGGAGATTATGGGAGAAGTCGATGTTGACGGGGCGCCATATGAAATGGCCGGCGGTAAGCTCACTCTTGAAATTGAAATTCCTCCGTTTAGCCCACAGATCGTAAAGCTGACGGCAAAGAATGGCTAACTCGCGCTAGCAAAAATCGTTTTGGACATGTGATTCATAATTGTGCTGGCAACATGCCCATAAAAATTGGCCCGGGACATACTTATCCCGGGCCGGCATTATGAAAAAAAATCAGTCCACAAACGCAGATTTTTCCGACCCGATTAGGAAATCTCCTCGGTCGGCTCCTCAGCAAACGCGCCCATGTTTCTGAATTTCTTATAGCGCTTTTCAAGCAGCTTAGATACAGGCAGCTTTTCGAGTTCGTCCAGGCATTTTACTATCTCAGCTTTGAGATTGCGTGCGGCTGCTTCAATGTTGCGATGTGCGCCCCCTAAAGGCTCTGGTATGATCCCGTCGATAACTTTTAGCTCCAGTGCCCCTTGAGCAGTCAACTTTAAAGCGTCGGCAGCCTCTTTGCCCTTGGCCGGATCGCGCCAAATAATCGCTGCGCAGCCTTCGGGTGGGATGACTGAATAAATCGAATGCTCCAACATCAGCACACGATCACCAACGGCGATGCCAATAGCGCCGCCGCTGCCGCCTTCGCCGATCACTACGACAACAATCGGCACTTCCAGCACGCTCATCTCCATCATATTGCGCGCGATGGCCTCGCTTATTCCGCGCTCCTCCGCACCGACACTCACGTCGGCCGCAGGGGTGTCCACGAAACATATAACTGGCTTGCCGAACTTTGCCGCCGCCTTTGCTAGACGCAGAGCTTTCCTGTATCCTTCGGGCTTTGCGCTGCCAAAGTTGCGATAACGCCTATCTTTTAAGTCGCGGCCCTTCTGATGACCTATAAACATTACTTGTCTATCATCCAGCGTTGCTATCCCGCCGACAATAGCGTGATCGTCGGAAAAAAGCCTGTCGCCGTGAAGCTCAATGTAGTCGTCAAATATCGTGCGGACATAATCGAGAGTATATGGTCGCTTGGGATGTCGCGCGAGAAGCGTCTTATCCCAAGGCGTAAGGTTGGCAAATATTTCGTTTATCAGCCGATCGCGGTCGGATTCCAGCAAAGCTATTTCTTCCGAGCGATCTTCTCCTTGTTCGGAAGTAAGGCGCTTTATCTCGGATATTTGGTCATCCAGTTCGGCTATCGGTTTTTCAAGGTCGAGTACGCTCAAACTAGGCGGCATCTTCTTCCTCCTTCCGACCACAGCAGAATTCAAGAAGTTTTATAACAGTGGACTTTAGCTCTCTGCGCGGCACGATTCGGTCGATCTGCCCATGTTCGAGCGCAAATTCCGCTTTGCGGAAGTTGTCCGGGACATGAATCACCTGCGCCTGTGCAGCGACACGGTCTGCTGTCAATCCCGTAAGCAGATTCGGCTCGGATATAATAAAATCGCCCAACGAGCCATAGCTTGCCAACACGCCAGCCATCGACGGATCAGTTAGCACAACTATATATGGAATCTTTGCATGCTGAAGCTTTGCGCATGCTGCGGATGTCTTTGCCATTTGCATAAGTCCCGGCAGACCCTCGTTTACACGAATGCCACCGGATGCGACTACCATTATAACCGGCAAATTCGACTTAATGGCGTGCTCCATTGCGCGCACGACCTTTTCGCCGACGACTCCGCCCATGCTTCCGCCCCAAAATGTGAAATCCAGCACGCCTATTACTGCCGGTATGCCGTCGATTTCGCATGTTCCGGTAACTATTGCATCGGTCAGTCCCGATCGACTTTCAAATTTCGCAAGCTGCTTTTCATAGTCCGGAAAGCCTAGCGGATCAATTGAGCACAGATTCGCATCCATCTCGACAAAAGTTCCGTCATCGATGAGCATGTCCAGCCGCTGGGCTGCGCCGAGTCTATAGTGATACCCGCACTTGTTACACACGCGCAGGTTCTTTTCAAGTTCTTTATTAAACAGTATTTCGCCGCACGTCGGACATTTGGTCCACAAACCGTCCGGCAACGCGTCGGCGCTTTGCCTTGCGGTCTTTCGCGCGGCTTTGGCCTTTCGGCCGAACCAAGGTGCAGGTGTCATACTGCTACCTCCCACTATTTGAGTTCACCTATTATAGCAGAAACCGTAAACTCGCGTGTCAACTAGCGGATGCGTATAAGTTTAGCTTGGCGAAAGCAATTATTTGCCGATTGCTCAAAGTAAGTTGCGGTTGGCTATCTAGGGCAAAAGTTTATCGTGGCTGTTTATATGCCGGCAATTGATTTAAAATGCTGGCTTCAATAATTTGACGATCAGCAGGCAGAATTTGTTATGGCGATGGCCATTTCCGGCCATCGCCATAGTTGGTTTTTCTCCTAGGCCTCATGATTGTTAACGAAAAAACTACACCCTTGCCAGACCCACCCAGTAGTCTACATAGGGCATCACGTCCACAACTTCATCCGTGAACTCGGGACTGTTTATAACATCGCTTTCGTGCGCTGGCACGATCAGTAGATCATGCGCCATGTCCAAGTACATTCCCTCAACAGGCACAAGCGCGATCTTTCCCGAGTCCTCAGTTTTTACTGCAACAAAGACGATTTGGCCCGTGCCGGCGTCTGCCAGCATGTCCGATACTACGCCAAATATAACACCCTCGATGTCTGCAACTTGCCAGCCCATCGCATCGGGTTGGCCGTCCGCCAATTGGTATGTAACACGACTCAATCGGACTAATCCGATTTGCTCGTCTTGTTCTTCTCGAAAATCAGGATAGTAATCCATCTGCCTACCCCCACGAACATAGTCATTACCGTGAGCACATTTATTGACCCGCCCCGATATCATGTACGAGTTACCCCACGTGTTCACATCCCAACACTGGTAGTATGTTATAATTCTTAAAACTACAAATTTGGTGGTCTGCTGTGTGGAGCCGCGCGTATAATCGATTTCTGCTTATCGCAATTGCTTTCTCGGTTGTGTTCTGTGTCTCAAATTCAGGATTGGCCGACGCCCCCGCGACAGCAAAGATCACACTTCTATATACAAACGATGTACACGGCCACTTGTTCCCGTTCGACTACAACGACCTTGGACGTCAACTTACAAATGTGGGCGGAGCAGCTCGACGGGCAACACTTATCCGCAAGCTAAAGGCCGAAACGGGCAATTCGGCAATTGTAATGGATGCAGGGGATGTGTTTACGCGCGGCCCGTTGGACTCACTAATGGGCGAACCCGACTTCGAAGTAATGAACGCCGTGCCTTACGATGTTATGACTCTCGGAAACAATGAGTTCAAGGCCTCTGCGGGGTCTGAATCGCTCAATATACTGCGCGATCGCATCAAGCAAGCTAACTTTGCTATTGTCTGTGCAAATGTCTTCGATCGAACTTCCAATCAACGCCTTGTTGGGCCGTATAAAGTTTTTAATATATGCGGGGTTAAAGTGGCGGTAATCGGGCTGACTACGCAGCGCAACTCATCAAACCCGCAGTACAGCGGCGTTCGAGTGGACGACCCAATTGCCACTGCAAAGCAGCTTGTTCCCGATCTTCGCAAGCAGGCCGATTTTGTAGTTGCGCTTACGCACCTTGGAGTTGCTCAAGATATAGAGCTTGCGACAGTGCCTGGTATTGACGTTATAATCGGCGGCGATAGCCACACTTGGCTGGACGTGCCACTGCTAATTTGTTGCAAAAAGACTCAGCCGAATTGGGCAATTGGCGGCACAT
>JAEWSK010000153.1 GCA_023398345.1 Armatimonadota bacterium
GTCCACCCGTTCCCATTCCGAACACGGTAGTTAAGCCCACCAGGGCCGACGATACTTGGGCGCAAGGCCCCGGGAAAATAGGTCGTCGCCAGGTTTTGTTTATAAAGAAGCCACGGTTTGATTTGCAAATCAACCCGTGGCTTCTTTTTTTGCGACAATCAACTGACGTGATTGGCGGCGACGCCATGGATCAGCGGGTATGCCTACAACGGTCTCACAAATAGTTACGAGGCAGTCGCTTTGAAGATTCAGGCGACATGCCCGAATGGCCTATTGCTTCGCTGGCTCTTATCATCTTTGCCCCGAGTGTGATTTTTTGCATTCTCAAGATGCACCGTTGCCGATAATCGTTCACTTGCACTTGTCTATAACATTCACAAAATACTGGTAATTGCTTCAGCACAACTGCGTCCTCTTAAACGGCATAACTCTCATGTAAGCAACAATTGAAGATTGAAAAAGTGAATATCCAATTTTTTTAGAAGCGTGCGATTGGGGCAGACGTCGGAGTTGTGTAGCGCTCAATACTGAGTTTTTTGCTTATAGAGAATTGAGTCTTGGGCATTGTGTGACGATGTGTTTGCCTGGCCGCCGAAACGCTGATTTTACGAGACACCGATAAGGGCAAATCCCGAGTGATCGGGAGACGCAAAGCCCACGGGGCTCTTTGGGCCGGAGATAGTAACCCGCATCCGCTAAGTGAGGGATTCCGGGGTCCGGATATCGAGAGCTGGCCGGGCTGCCGAAAGTCTATGGCATGTGAATCGCCTGCCGGTGTCTGGAAAGGGGGGTACTTGGCGGGATAATCGTATAGCCGGGCGCTCCGCGCAGTTTTGCCGGGGTTCATCGAGGACGGTTTTATGTTGTGCGAGTTTGCCGTTCACGCTGAGCCGAGGTGGTTGCGGGGCCCCGGCGTTTTCTTGTACACTGTGGGAACAAGTCTTACACTAACGAGGTCTAGCAATTAGCGAAGGTCGGGGCGGCACGCGATTACAATAAACCGGCTCTTGTGTCGGGCTTGTAGTTCCCATTGCGATGCCGCCCTTTTCGCATATTGACATTAAATGAAAAGGACAGATTTTTTGATAACTGCCGGGGTTGATATTGGTTCGCTGAGCACGGATGCTGTAATTCTCATCGGCGATCAAATAGCTTCATATGCGATTGTGCCGACTCTTTCGAGCAGTGAGTCGGCGGCTAAGTTGGCATATGAGCAGGCGCTTGCATCTGCTGGTCTGAGTTCGAGTGATATAGAAAAAGTCGTGTCCACGGGCTACGGCCGCGCCAGTATTGATTTTTCGTTTAAGACTGTCACTGAGATAACCTGCCACGCAATCGGCGCGCGGATGCTGTATCCAGAAGCGAGAACGGTGATTGATATAGGAGGGCAGGACAGCAAAGTCATACGGATTTCCAGCGATGGATGTGTCGATGACTTTGCGATGAATGACAAGTGCGCTGCTGGTACCGGTCGATTTCTTGAGGTAATGGCGCGGTCGCTCGATACCGATCTCGAGTCCCTTGGGCATTTGTCGTCACTTGCGACCGAGGACGTGCGCATATCGAGCACATGCACGGTTTTTGCTGAGTCCGAAGTAGTAGCGCTAGTTGCAGGTGGTGCTGCCAAGCAGGATATTATTCGAGGGCTTCACCGCTCGGTTGCCGAGCGGGTTTATGCGATGGTTGCGCGTTTGCGCGCTGTGGGGCCGTTTGTGATGACGGGTGGGGTGGCTAAGAACTCCGGTGTGCGAGTCGCGCTAGAAGAACGATTAAACGCGAAGCTGTTAGCGCCGGACGAACCACAGATTGTCGGTGCGCTCGGCGCTGCAATCGCTGCCACAAGAATTATTGCAGGCTAGATTTGTTGCTTTGCCAACGCTTAGCTTTTTGGACATCCATACTTTATAACTAATATACTTGCCCCACGCTCGTGTCCAAAGCCTGACCGAAGTTGCCCATGCCGAAGTTGTCGAGATACGGAAACGCCTTTATGCGCATGTTAAAGTAAATGCCCTGGTTGTGGTAGAACCCGCCTTGATCGACAAATATGACAGATGCTTCCCAACAGTGCAGATCACGCGTTATTTTTATGCTGCGGTAGTCAAAACTGTTTGTCGTTCCATCCCACCCGGCTAGTGCCTGCACATGCAATTTATCGCCCACTGGTGTTTCTAATGCGCCTTTAATTACGGCGAGTTCACTGGTAAGTGGGTTGTAGCGCGAGCCAATATCGAGCTTGAACTCTTTTCCAGCTCTAATTCTAACTTGATTTATGACCTGCCGCCACTGAGAGTTGTTGAAGTCGTAGCCGGTGGCCGTATAAAACAGTAAGCTTGGCGACGCCTGTATGCTGAATCTGAGCACCGAGTCCTGCCAAGGCGATGACGGCTGCTGAAAATTATAGCCGCCTATCAGGCTGAACTTAAACTTGTCGCTTTGATTGATGTCTAGGTTTGCATTGAGAATATTATACTTTCCAACATAGTCAAATCGAAACGGCGTATATCCGCGCGGTTGCTGGTAGCGATATGTCAGGGCAAAAGTAGAAGTATTAGTCAAATTCTTTGATAATTGTGCGCTTGCATCTAAAGAGTACTGCGCTGTGTTGTCACTATAGGCAAATTGCTTGAAGCCTCCTCCAAATAGCGCAGTCCATGTGTTTGATATTTTGTGCGGAGTGCTCGGTGTGTTGATGTCGATTAGTGTTCTGTCCCTTTGTATAGACGGAAGCTGCGTGAACTTGCCATAACTGAAGCTCAGACGCCCTGGGATATTGAATGGCAGGAAATTGCCCAGCCGTGCTGTGTCCGATGATATTGAAAGCTCCGGTAGCTTTTCAATGCCGCCGTAAACTCCCTTGCCGACGAATGCTTCATCGCTGAGGTCGGTGAGTTGCTGCGCTGACAAGCCCCAATCGTATTTATCTCCTCTTTTGGAGTAAAGCGTCTGCGAAACCAGTCTGGCGCGCGTGCCATTGCTGTAGTTGTAGCCCGTGTAGGCAAAGCTAGTGTTGAGGTAAGTTTTTGAGTCGAACGTGCGCTTGTCGATAAGACTGCCCGTTAATGTCTCGGTGCGCGTATAGACGCTGCTGACGGATTGACCTATTGCGAGCGATGTTTTTGAGTTTTCCAGGGAGCGCGTAAACGACAGCTTGTTTTCAAAAGACATGCTCTGTGGCGCATATGTGTAACTGTTTGAACGCAAGTCGCTGGATATTGCTAATAGCACGTCGCCAAACAGCATCTGCGAGTGGTTGAATCGACCAGTGAGCGTGGTTTTGCTTATATTTTTGTCGTTAAGAGCATAGAGATATATTTCGCCTTTGCCGCCGACGGTTTTGTAATAGTTTTGCACGCCTATGCCGATACCTTTGCGCTGCATCAGATCGGCGTTTAAAAACGTCATACTTGATTTTGATGCAGATGCCGTATAGCCTAGTTTAACATAGGCCCCTTCTTCGGCGGAATTTCCTATCCTGGGGATTAAGCTCGGGTTTTTTGTTATCTCTTTTATAGGGAATGTCACTCTTCGCAATGTGACGAGCCGCCGTCCGAGCGCTGTAAAAGTGGCATGTCTAAAAACTATCTTGTCGTTTGGAAAAACAGACACGCTTCTTGCGGTCAAGTCATAGTGTGTGTGTGGCAGATCGCACGTTGTAATATCCGCATCTTTTATGGACATCTGCCGGTCACGAATTCCCGAGACTTCAGTTGCTCCGGCAAAAACAGGCGCGCGCAGTTTGCCTTTTGCGAACTCTGGCGTGATTGTCGTTTTAGCTGGTTTGACGGACCAGTCGAGTTTATCTATATTAAACTCAACTCGCTCGCCGTGCGCTTCCTGCACGCCAATTTTAAAGCAGACGTTGCCTTCAAAAACAGCGAGTCTTGTTTTATAGTCAACTTCGCCCTTTGCGGCAGTGACAATCAAGTTGCGGTATCGCGCTGTGACGTTTCCGCAGACTGTTGTCAGCAGCGGTTTGTCGTTTTCAAATGTTGTGCGCACGTGGTCGGCGTAGAATGCGATGCAATTGCCCGGCAGTTCTGTGACCGGCTGAGGGTGTGGAACCGGCCCGACGGGTGTTGATGGCTCGATTGGCGATGGTATTTCATTGATAGGGCCGGAGACCTGATCGCCGGTTTTTACTTGATCTTCGGGAGACTTTGCGGTGTTTGTGGACGGCTCGGACCATGGCGCGGGTTCGGCGGGAAGTGTCACATCGACGGCTAATACCGCGGACGCATACACGACCACCAGAGTGAGACATACTATCAGCGTACGCGCAGCATTTTTCAAGTCGAAAGTCCAAAATTCAAAGTAAAGAGGCAAGCTCTCTGACTTTATAAGTTAGACTTTTGATACGCGACTTCCTTCTATTCCGCCTTCCAAAGCAACAAAGCTCCAAGCGCAGTGAAGATAATCACTTCACTCCAGCCCGCGATTGCAGGTGATAGCCCGCCCGTTTCGCCGAGCACTCGGCTGAATAGTATGACGTTCCAATAGAAGAATAAAATAATAATCCCGATGAGCACGCCCATAAACCCGCCGCCGCGTCCAAATTTTATGCTCATCGGGCCGACGCAGAGCATGAGCACGAGCGAGCTGAGTGGGATTGCGAGCTTATAGCCGTATTCAAGTTGATATTTGTCGGCGTTTAGTCCACCTTTGCGCAATACGCTCATCTGCTCTTGAAGCTCTCCAATCGACATTGCCTCTGCCGACTTTTGCGATTTATTGATGTAGTCGGTGAGCGCATGGCGCAAATTGAGCTGCATAGTCTTGAAATGCCCGTAAACCTCTGGGTTGCCGGAGTTGTCCATCCGAAATATAGTGCCATTGTGCAGCGTCCACATTCGATTATGCTCAGTTGCGTATTCGGCGGTGGTCAATGTAGGAAAGCTGTTAACTGAGGTCGGCTGCTCATATATATGTACTTTTTGCAGCACCAAATCATTGCCATTTTGCTGGACTGTGTTTACATAAAAGCAATAGTTGTCGGCCCAAAAGACGACTTTTGCCTTTATCGGCAGTGGCCCGGGAGTGTTCCATAGCCGGCTAAATACTTTCGTGCTCTCTTTTTCTGCCCAAACCAACACTTTTTCTTGAAAAATATACGCCGTGCAGCAGATCAGCGCCCCCACTATAAATACGGGCAGCAGTATCCGCTTGACGCTGATTCCCGCCATTCGCATCATAGTTATTTCGCTGTCGCGAGCAAGCCTGCTGACTGCCAGCGAACAACCGAACAATGCTCCGGCGGGCAGAGCGAGCATAACAAAGTAGGGTGTTTTTAATAATATGTAGTAGAGCACCTGCGGCCACTGCGTCAGTCGGCTTACTATGAGGGCAATGTTGTTGTAGACTATGTTGCCGACGAGCAGGATCAGCACCACGGAGAATCCCGCGATGAAAGGAACTGTCATTTCTCTGGCAACGTATTTATCAAGTGTATTCATTGGTGAGCCCGATTCGATTATAACATACAGGTGATGGATGCGCGGAAACGGACGGCGAGGATAGAAACTTTTTTATGAATTTCGCTGCAGGTGTGTTGCCCTCATCGTCCCATAATAGTTTTCGTGAATTTGATACGCACCCGGCTGTCTTCGGCGAGTTGCGCGACGCGGCTGGTTCAGCTATAATTTCAGTGTGGATATGGAAGCCATGATTTCTCTTGATGGAGTGTCAGTCGAATATCAAAACGGCGTAAAGGCACTTAACGATGTAAGTCTATCTATTGCAAAGGGCGAGTTTGCGTTCGTTGTAGGTTCGACGGGCAGTGGCAAGTCTACGATGCTCCGTCTGCTGTACCGTGAAATGCTGCCGACTAAGGGTATTGTCACTGTCGGCGGCCAGAATGTTACGGCGTTGTCGCCCAACGATGTTCCGTTCCTTCGCCGTAAGCTGGGCATTGTCTTTCAAGACTTCAAGTTGCTACCTCAAAAAAATCTTTGGGAAAACCTTGCGTTTGCGCTGAGAGTTATTGGAGCGCCGCCGCGCGAGATTCGCCGAAGAATCGGCGATGCGCTTGCAATGGTTGGCTTGACGCACAGATGCGACTCATTTCCTCACCAGATGTCTGGCGGCGAACAACAGCGAGCGGCGATTGCGCGCGCACTTGTGAATCATCCAACAGTTTTAATTGCCGACGAGCCTACGGGTAATCTCGACCCCGACACTTCATGGGAAATTATGCAGCTTCTCGATCAGATCAATTTGCGCGGTGCGACAGTTTTAGTTGCCACGCATGACAGCCACGTAGTAGACATAATGAAAAAGCGTGTCATCCAGCTCGATTCCGGCTTCTTAGTTCGAGACCAAAATAAAGGCACTTATCAGCACAGTGAATCTTAGCAGCATCGAATTTCTTATACAGGAAGCACTCACGGGTATACGGCGCAACGGCCTGATGGCGTATGCGTCGATCTCGACCATTGCGCTATCTTTGGGCGTGTTAGGTGCGTTCGTGCTTGTGGCAATGGGTGCGAACAATTTTGCTGCGTCCCAGATAGGCAAGTTCGAGGTTGCAGTTTATATGAGTGGAAATGCAAGCCGTTCACAGACTGAGACTCTGGCTGCAACAATCAAAAAGATGCCGGACGTTGCAAGCGTGAAATTGCGCTCCCGTGAAGAAGAGTGGGCCAAATTCAAGAAGTCGAATCCGAACATTGAATCGGCGGGACTTCAATCTAACCCCATACCTTACTCGCTGGACGTCAGGGTCTCCGAAGCCTCTAGGACAACTTATCTGGCAAATAAGATTCGCACTATGAACGGCGTTCACATGGTCAAGGACGGCAGAGAGGTGCTCGACCGGGTTATGGCTATTGCCCGCGTCGTGCGCGGTGTGAGCACGGTGGGTGTGATCGTGCTTCTGATAACTGCTGTGTTTATAATTTCAAATGCCATCAAACTCACTTTGTATGCTCGGCGCCGCGAGATTAGAATAATGAAGCTTGTAGGTGCGACGAACTGGTTTATACGCGTCCCATTGATAATCGAAGGGGTGGTCTTCGGCGCTGTCGGTGCATTTGCGGCTTGGGTGCTGTTGAGAATTGGCGGCAGCTACGTAGCGCACACGTCCTCAAAACTGCCGATGATGTCGCAATTTTCAAGCGACGTGACACCGGCGATGCTTGCGTTTGTGCTGATAATGCTTGGTATTATTATCGGCGCAGCCGGAAGCTTCGTCTCGATAAGACGCTTTTTGCGAGACTAGGAGGACAATGCTGTGCATGACAGGAGAATGCAGTTACTTGCCTCGATAGTCTTTGCGGCGATAGTTTTGACACCTGTCTGCACGCTCGGCGCAAAAAAAGCAGTCCTCACTACAAAACTAGGCAATGTAAAGCAGCGCATCAAGGCTGTTAAGTATAAAATCCACGTAAAAGAAAGCCAGCGGCAAACTGAACTTGGCAAGCTGGCTGTTGTTCAAAAGAAGCTGGAAGATGCCCAAGACAGTCTTAACTCCAATAAAATAAAACTTCTCGATGCGCAGACCGACCTCTCCGTGATAGTTCGTCGGCTAGTCGTTACCAAACGCAACCTCTCAAGACATCAAGAACTACTGAGACGCCGCGTTGTGGAAATATACGAAGGCGATGACATCAGCTATTTAGATGTTGTGCTTGGCTCGACGAACATGTGGACATTTCTGAGCCGAGCTTACTACTTACAGAGAATAATCGACTCAGACACCACGCTTATCGACCAAATATCTAAAGACAAGAAGTCCATAGAAGACGATAGAGCGCGGCAAGCCCTGCGCGTGGCTGAGATCGGATCGCGTCTAAAGCAGCTTGTTGTGGAGCGCGATGTCGTTCAATCTGCCGCCGATGCGAAAACCGGACAGATTAATGCCATTGAAAATGACAAAGAATCAATGCAGCGAGCTTTGGCCGAGATGGAAGCTGAAGAGCAAGCCATCGAAGACCAAATCAGACGAATGCAGAGCACTCCTGCCGGCAGAAAAAGGCTTGCAAAGTCATTTAGTGGCAGACTTATGTTTCCATGCTCTGGGCGAGTAACATGTCCTTTTGGCTATAGAACCCATCCAGTAACCGGGTCTTACAGCTTCCATACAGGCGTGGATATCGGCGCAAAATCAGGGACGCCAGTCCATGCCGCCGCGAACGGCACTGTAGTCAAGGCGGGCTGGAACAAAGCTTACGGCTATATGGTTGTTATCGAGCACGATGGTGGTTATTCGACGCTTTATGGCCATAACTCGAAGCTGCTTGTCAGTGTCGGCAGCAATGTGCGTCAAGGCGAGGTCATAGCCAAATCCGGCAGCACCGGCTGGTCTACCGGCCCACACGTGCACTATCAAGTAATGAAGATGGGCAAACCCATCAACCCCGGAAGATAGCGCACGGCA
>JAEWSK010000163.1 GCA_023398345.1 Armatimonadota bacterium
ACTTGACGGTGTATTCATTGACAGTGCCGAAGGTGTGAAGCCAAGCTCAAACACACCGATAACCAGACTTCCCGTGGAGGTGCAGTCGTTTGAGCATGGAGTTTATCCCTATTTGAAAGAGCAGGGAGTAGAAACGTATATGAACTGTGCGATCGGCATACTCGGTCAAGCTCCAGCATGCATCTACTTCGATCCGTTTTGGAAAGCAGATGCGACCTATTCGTCTTTGCTGGGTTATGAAAACAATGCGCCGGACAGCACACCAGACGCGTTCTTTCAAGAATGGTCGTTCTTTAAGCACTATAGTGTGGATGGAGTTACCAGAAACGTATATGATCTCGGATACTGGAACTGCACTATGGAGAGCATGGAAGCTATCGCGACTTGGAACAAAAAGCTTGCAAACGGTCTAAAAAAATCGATGCATGTGCTCGTGGATGGCATAGATAGGCCTTCCGATCCTGCATTGGGTCTCGATGGCTGGGCGCACTTTGGACTGTGTTCGTTTCTGCTGGCGCAGCATGAAAACACATGGCTCGGAGTTGAATACGTAGTTACAAACAGTGGCCCGGTTGATGTAGACTTAACTTGCACGTCCAGGTTGGGTAAATCCGCGAGCGGACGCGGTATGCTTACATCGGACAAAAGTTTGCAAATGAGACTATACAAGAACGGGTTAGTGATCGTAAACGGACACCCAAGCGAATACCGATCCTATCGAACTCCATTGCGTCTTATTGATGAAGACGGCAATTTGTATCCCAAGGGGCTTACGATTAAATTAAAGCCGCACACCGGCAGATTGTTCTTCTATAAGTAGCTAAACATGGGATGAAATTTGGAGCTTTGGCAAAAAAACGTGCCGGCGACTCTGTAGAGTGTTGAGAGTTCAGCCTCCATATGGGGGCTGAACTTTTATGGGAAGCTTTTTGAAAAACTCTCAAGCAACGTTTTCCAAAAACGACACACGTCACACACTTTAATGATTGTAAGACAGCTACTGCATATGATATAATAGGTCTCCAAGCTAGGGGGTATAGCTGAAAAGATGAAACGTACATATCAACCGAAATGCCGCGCGCGAAAACGCGAGCACGGTTTTATGGCACGAATGTCGTCTCGTGGTGGACGCAAAGTGCTTAAGTTAAGGCGCGCAAAGGGTCGTTGGGCATTGACTGCCTAGCGTTAGGGCACGACTTTATGCTGCCCTCACAATCGAGACTGAAACGACGCTCCGAGTTCGGAAGAGTCTACGCGAAAGGGAGGTCCTGTGTGACGGACCTCATTGTCGTGTACGCACTGCCCCGACGTGGCGAAGTGACAAAAATCGGGTTTTCAGTGGGAAAGAAACTGGGCGGAGCCGTAGCGCGCAATCGCGTCAGGCGGGTTCTTCAAGAGTCCACCGGCCAGTTTCTGCCAAACATAAAAGTCGGCTATTCGATTGTGGTGGTTGCTAGAGTAAAAGCTGGGGCGGCTACATTTACCGCTATTTCGGCGGCTCTGGAGTCGACCTTTGTGAGATTAGGCGTAATGAATGCGGGCAATCGCTAGAATACCATCCCGCTGTATCATATTCCTTATAAGGAGTGTCTATCAACAGGCCTCGCGGCGCTTCTGGGTGAGGACCTGCCGTTACACGCCAACATGCTCGGAATATGCGGCCCAAGCTATCGATAAATACGGCTGCATAAAGGGCATATGGTTGGGTGTATGCAGGATTGCTCGCTGCCACCCTTGGGCTCCGGGCGGGGACGACCCTGTGCCGTAGGCTGTGAGCAATTTTCAATATGAGACTAAAAAGAATTGCAACATCGCTTGTCGCCGTGTTGGCGTTTGTCCTGATGTTTGCCGGATGCGCAAATAAGGCACAAGTGGACGATCCTGATAAATTTATCAAGGATGCCCGCGAGCTCGTTACAAAAGCGGCTGCCGAAAAGAGCAGCGCTCGTCGAGACAAAAATTATCAGCAGGCCATTGAAAAATACACTGCCGTAGCAAGCACTTTTAAGGACAAGCCCCAAGGTGCTGTCGCGACGTATGAACTGGGCGTGCTCTATGAAACCGCCCAAGGCAAGACAAAGAATCTCCAGTTGGCCTACAACGAGTTCTCGGCGTTTGTAAACAAGTTCGACAAAACGCGCGAGCAGATGGTTCAGCTCGGGCTGCTTTCCAATGAAATCAGCCAGATTCAATCGCTTTTGACGCAGGCGAAAGAAAAAAAGGCGCATGTCGCCGATGAGTTGGATCACTACAATGCAACACATCCGCTGTGGGGCATTATTGACCTCTATGCAATAATGAACTTCCTTGTGAACCTGACCGGCGCGCATAAGGCGTTTAGCTATTGGTTTGCAATTGTTTTAATTACAATCATAGTAAAGCTCATTATCACCCCGCTTACCAAGGCGCAGTTCAAAGCAATGAAAGAAATGCAGAAGATTTCGCCCTTGGTCAAGCAGATTCAGGAAAAGTATAAGGGCGATCAACAGACCATCGGCACAAAGACGATGGATCTCTACAAAGAGCACAACATCAACCCATTTGCGAGCTGTCTGCCGCTGCTGATACAGATGCCGATATTGCTGCTTTTGTATCGGACAATACTTACGTATCAGTTCCAGTTCCAAAAAGGCACATTTTTGTGGATAGGCAGCACATTTGCGCATGCTACCAGCGTCACGATGCCTGTTGGCGCGGGTGGGCCGGTGTGGGTAACAGCCAGAAACTTGGCCGAGCCGGACTTGATTTTAGTTATACTCTACGCAATAAGCATGTATATTTCGACAAAGCTCTCCAACGTGGATCCGACACAGGCCGAGCAGCAGAAAATGATGTCGATTATGATGCCGATCATGTTCGCTGTGCTGTTCGCGGGGTTCCAGTCGGCTTTCCTTTTGTATTGGCTGGTGTTCAATATTCTTCAGACAATACAGCAGTATTTGATCCTTTACAAGCACGGCGAGCCGGTTCCCGTAGTCGGGCCAACGCCGCCGTCTACAGATGACACACCGCGCCCGCCGAGAAGAAGACGGCGCAGATAGGATTGTTCGCGGCCTCGCTCGGAAGAGCCCGGCTGCCTATATAGCGGAGGCTGGAGTCAGATGGATAAAATTGAAGTAAGCGGAAGAACAACCGAGGAAGCAATACAAATAGCGGCAAAGCAGTTAGGTGTTGGAATTGACGACGTGGAGCATGAAATAGTCGAGGAGGGTGCAAAGGGATTTCTTGGCCTTGGACAGTCACCCACTCTTATTAAAGCATGGGTTCGCGAAGGAGTCGAAATTCCCGCAAAACCAAGCTCTGTCTTTGAAGAATATACGTCGCAGCAAGAAGAAATAGCTGAGCCTGCAGCGGAAAAAGCCCAGTCGGAAGGCGACATTGATGCATTTTGCGCAAAACTGCTCGGTATGCTTGACGATATTTTAGGCGCAATGAATGTGTCGGCAAAACCAGTCGTAAGGTCCGTAGATGCCGGCGAAGTGGACATTGCAATTAACGGCGAGGACGTCGCCATATTGATCGGCAGACACGGTCAGACTTTGGACGCCCTGCAGTATCTTATCAGTATAGCCGCCAATCGCGCATGTGGGACAAGATTTCGCGTTGTCATCGACGCTGAGGGCTACAGAGATCGGCATCGGGCGCTTTTAGAAAATAAAGCTCGCGAATACGCGGCTGCAGTAAAGTCCGAAGGTCAAGAGGCCGAACTCGAACCACAGGATGCGCGCGACCGCAGGATCATTCACATGACACTTGCGGACGATCCCGATGTATACACCTACAGCGAGGGCGAGGGCATCAACAGGCACGTCGTCATTTCGCCGAGAAAGTAAATTTATTTTGCATCCCTCCGATTCACACTCGGGGGGATGAAAGTTAACCGATCAACTCCTATGGACACTATCGCCGCAATCGCCACCCCAATAGGTTCAGGGGCCATCGGCATTGTGCGCATCAGCGGGCCGAGTGCTCTTGATGTCGCCTCGCAGATCTTTGTTCCTGACCCACGAAACTTGGCATCTCATTCGGCTCGCCATGGCAAACTAATGCGGCCCACATTCGGCTGTAAAGAGCGCGAGTATATCGACGATGTCGTTATTACAGTTTTTCGCGCGCCGCACAGTTACACCGGCGAAGACACTGTCGAGATAAGCTGCCACGGCGGGCTGGCGACGGTGAGATCGACGCTGCGCGCGACACTCGACGCCGGGGCGCGCTTGGCCGAACCGGGCGAGTTTACGCAGCGCGCATTTTTAAACGGCAAACTCGACTTAGCTCAGGCCGAGGCAGTCAACGACATTATCCGTGCGCGCACAGACGATGCGCGAAAAATCGCACTGCGGCAACTCGACGGCGACCTGAGCGCTCGTGTGATCGAGATAAACAAAAGCATCTTAGGCTTAATTGCGGCAATAGAGGCAGCAATTGACTTTCCAGATGATGTGGACGAACCCGAAGTCGGTCGGCTTCAAAGCGAGATGACTTTGGCGCTAAACGGCGTAAATTTGCTGATCGAGTCATTTGACACAGGCCGAATTTATCGCGAGGGTCTTAGGGTTGTTATCGCCGGGCAGGTGAACGTCGGCAAGTCCAGTTTGCTCAACGCGCTTCTTCGACATGCGCGGGCAATTGTCACTCCAATTCCAGGCACAACCCGCGATTTGATTGAAGAGAGCCTTGAAATTCAAGGCATTCCAATTGTCGCGATAGACACCGCCGGGCTGCGCACAACCGACGACCCAGTGGAAAGCATCGGCGTCGAGCTTACGCGGCGATCAATTGGATCGGCAGATATTATTCTTCTTGTAATTGATGCCTCAAAAGGTCTTTGCGATGAAGACCGCCTACTGCTAGCTGAAACAAACAATGCGTCGGTGTTGATTGTGGCAAACAAGGCCGATTTGCTTGCGCATCCTTGCCAACTGTCTAACTTAAGTGAGGGAGTTGTCGCAATATCGACATCCGCGCTAACCGGCCAGGGCATAGAGGATTTGGAAACCAAGATAGCAGATATTGCAAAATCGAGTTCTTCGTGCAGTGAAGGCGCCATCGTAACCAATGCGCGCCACCAACAA
>JAEWSK010000183.1 GCA_023398345.1 Armatimonadota bacterium
GATTTACGCTCAAAACGGTGTTTTGGGCTCAGATAAGCAAAAAGCGAGAAACCATCGCAGAGATAGTTTCTCGCTTCACTTTTGGTAGCCCCGAAGGGATTCGAACCCTCGATCTCATGGCTGAGAACCATGCATCCTGGACCGCTAGACGACGGGGCCATATTTTCAGTATGACAATGCTCTTGCAAGCACGAAAATTAGTATATCAGAGACAGAATGCCCCTGTCAATGTAGCGCTTGCGGAAACTGACTCACACCCATTTGAGGCCTTGCGTCATATATTTGGGGCGCATTTTGCAATACGCCCCGATAGCACTTACTTTATTTACAGCGGATACGAAGTTGCCGATAGATTGTCATTGACATAGTCAATGCGCACTCTGACGTTTTTTACTCCGTCCATTACAGGCAGATCGAACGCAAACGGCGGCGACTGCTTGGAATCGCTGCACAGTTCGGCGCCGTTAAACGCAAGGATCGTAACCGTTACACACCTGACTCCAGGAATGTCCTTTGGAAGCCCGACCAAAATATGGCCGCGCTTGATTTTAATGGATGGAGGTGGAGCTTCGTTATATGGCTGCGGCAGCGGATCGAACATACCCCGCGGTGAAGCTCCGCTGCGATTTCCCCATATATATGGCCCCCAGCCCTCGCCTAGATGGCCGCTCCCGTAGCCGAAAGTTCCCCACTGTTCGGCGGGAACGTATTTGCGCATATAGTCGCCGCTGACGCCGTACGGACTACCGAAGGAGTCGCCGTTTCCCGACGGATAGCCGACTCCCGGCCCGAAGTACGTCTTGAGACCGCGGCCTCCAGAGACGTAACCCTCATATGAATTGTAGCCCAAATTGCCCGTTTCGGCACCTGCCCCGATTGCCACGAGCAGAGCCAGCAACGTGAGAACAGAGATATTGAAACCTCTCACCGTCCTCACCCCCTGAGTTATTCGGTTTTCTAATATCAGTGTTGTACTTTGCAAGCGCATTTTACGCCTCAACATCTCCGAACGCGGTATGGTATAATCAGACGGCTATGAACAAAGAACAGAAGCACAAAGCCGTGTCTATTTCAAACCGCAAGGCATGGCATGAATATCATATCGGCGAGACGTTTGAAGCTGGGCTGGCGCTAACAGGCACCGAGGTCAAGTCGCTTCGTGACGGCAAAGCAAGCATAACTGAGTCCTACTGTAAGTTAATTAACGGCGAGATTTGGGTTCATGGCATGCACATCGCCCCATTCGAGCAGGGCAACCGCTTTAATGTCGATCCGTTGCGCGACAGAAAATTGCTTTTGCACAAGGGAGAAATCAGCCGAATTTCCCGCCAACTGATGGAAAAGGGGCTGACGCTCGTTGCTTTAAAGGTCTATTTTTCCAGAGGCTTTGCCAAAATGGAAATAGGACTTGCGCGCGGTAAAAAGCTATATGATAAACGTGACTCTATTGCCGCGCGCGATGTCGAACGAGAGCGACGACGCGAAGAAGCGGCAAGAGAATAGCAATTTAAAATAAAGGGAGCGCAGATGGCGAATAGCGAACACATATTAGTAACCGGCGGAGCGGGTTTTTTGGGGTCTCATCTGTGCGATCTTTTGCTTGCAAAAGGCCACAGGGTCACGGCGATGGATAATTTGCTTACAGGCAATGTCCATAACATCGCCCACAATATCGACAACCCCGACTTTAGATTTGTAAAATACGATGTCACAAACTATCTTTATTTAGACGAGCCGGTCGATGCCATTTTTCATTTCGCCTCCCCTGCAAGTCCCATCGACTATGCGCAGTTTCCAATCCCGACGCTAAAAGTCGGCTCGCTCGGCACACACAAGACTCTTGGGTTGGCTGTAGCTGAAAATGCGGCATATCTGCTGGCATCCACATCGGAAGTCTATGGCGACCCACTCGTGCACCCGCAGCGTGAAGATTATTGGGGCAATGTCAATCCCATCGGCCCGCGCGGGGTCTATGACGAAGCCAAGCGATTTGCCGAGGCGCTGACAATGGCGTATCACAACGCGCACGGCGTAGACACCCGCATCGCGCGCATTTTCAACACCTATGGCCCTCGCATGAGACTTCACGACGGCCGCGTAGTTCCCACAATGATTCACCAAGCTCTCACCGATCAACCTCTGACTGTGTTTGGAGACGGCAGCCAAACGCGCAGTTTCTGCTACGTAAACGATGAAGTCGAGGGCATCTATCGGCTGTATCGGTCGGGCTGTAACGATCCCGTCAACATAGGCAATCCGGGGGAGATGACGGTGTTGGAGTTCACACATCTCGTAAAGCGTTTGACGAACTCAAAAAGCGAGATAGTTTTTCGACCACTGCCAATTGATGATCCCACAAAGCGCCAGCCGGATATATCAAAGGCCAAGGCACTGCTGGATTGGGAGCCGAAAATTTCAATTGAAGAAGGCCTCGAGGAGACGATTGCTTATATCAAGACGAAGATATAAGTGCGCTTAGACCCACACCCCTATATATTGCAAATTTTCACTGCAGGAATACCTTTCTGGGCTGTCTGATACATAGATAATATGGAGGACGGCAATTAAGTGAAAAAGCAATCATATAATCTTTCCGAGCTAAATTGGCAACTTTCGGGCTGGGCGCCGGAGTACTGGAGAATAGGGTACATGGCGGAGATGGGAGTTACGCCGGATGCGGAAGTTCGAGCAGTGCCCGCGAAAGTGCCGGGGTCGGTGCAATTTTCTTTGCGAGATGCCGGCATAATTGCCGATTGGAACCTTGGTATGAACTATAGACAGTGCGAATGGGTGGAAAACCGGCACTGGATATATGAAGTTGCACTGCCTGACGAATGGTTCAAATCTCATAAAGCATTTCGGCTCAACTGCCGCGGTCTTGATTATTGCGGGTTAGTGCTTTTTAACGGAAAAACAATAGGCGAGTTTGTCGGCACGCAGATTCCGCATGTGTTCGATATTACCGAGCATCTCAATGACAGTGCAAACAAGCTCGCGATAGTCTTTGAGTGCGCGCCGAGGTGGCTGGGACAGTACGGCCGCACGTCGAAGATGAACGAATGGAAACCGCGCTTTAACTATTCTTGGGATTGGGTTTGCAGACTAGTTCAGACAGGCATCTGGGGCGATATAAGTATCGAAGCAATTGACGAATCGGAGATTGCAAGTTTCAGATGTGTCGCCGATGCAGATACACTGCAAATGCACGGCAAGACAGTCGGCGGCAAGGCAATCAAACTCGCTTTAAGCAAAGATGGCCACATTGTTCGCGAAGAAACTGTTTCGCATTCAGGCGAATTCGATGTCACATGGAGCGATCTTTCAGTCGATTTATGGAACCCAAATATGCACGGCGACCAGCCGCTTTACGATGTGACATGCACTCTTTTTGATGATAACAGCGAACTGGACATTATTACAAAGCGCGTCTGTTTTAGGCATGTCGAATGGCAATCGTGTGAAGGCGCAGCCGATGGGGCCGATCCGTGGATATGCGTCGTCAACGGCAAACCGATATTTTTGCAAGGTGTCAACTGGACGCCTATCCTACCCAACTTTGCGGATGTAAAAAAGTCCGATTATCGCAAGCGGCTTGAGTTATATCGTGACCTCGGCTGCAATATGCTCCGAGTGTGGGGCGGAGCTTTCTTGGAAACCGAGACATTTTATAGCCTCTGCGACGAGCTTGGCCTGATGGTCTGGCAGGAACTACCGCTGTCTTCGTCCACCGCTGATAGCTGGCCGCCGGAAGACGAGAAGTCCATAGCCGAAATGAGCGCCGTCGCTGAGTCTTACATTGAGCGCAGACAGCATCATGCGTCGCTGATAATATGGTGCGGCGGAAATGAGCTTTCTGATTTGGGAAAGCCATGCGATTTGAGCCACCCAATGCTGGCGCAGTTCGCTGAAATCGTGCGCAAAAATGACCCGACACGGCGATTTTTGCCTACGTCTTCGAGCGGCCCAATGTTTGCCGCCAGTCCCGAAAACTACGGCAAAGGCATTCACTGGGATATTCATGGGCCGTGGAAAGCCCAAGGCAACTTGGACGACGATTGGACACAGTATTGGGCGGGCGATGATGCGCTGTTCCGATCAGAGACGGGATGCCCAGGCGCAAGCTCAGCCGAATTAATCCGGCGCTACTCGGGCAATATCGACCCGATGCCCGCGACGACCGACAATCCGCTCTGGTATAGGCATACGACGTGGTGGACTGAGTGGAGCGTATTTGTTCAAGAAATCGGCCATGAGCCTGAAACCCTCGAAGAATATGTCGAATGGAGCCAGGCACGACAAGCCAAAGCGCTGTCAATTGCAGTCACGGCATGCAAGAATAGGTTCCCGCGCTGCGGAGGCGCATTGCTCTGGATGGGTCATGATTGCTTCCCGTGCAGCGCAAACACGTCGATCATCGACTTCGAGGGCAATCCAAAACCTGCCGCGCTTGCACTTAGCAAAATCTGGCGCGAACAGATCTGAGGGTTTTTACCCTCAGACTCCCATAAGGGGCGCTGCCCCTTAACCCCGCTGGGGACGCAGTCCCCAGACCCCGTATGCGTAAATGTAATCCCCCAGACGGGGGATTACATTTACGAGTTTGAAGGTCTAGGAAACTCAGTTTCCTAGCAGAGTCACCAGACAGAGTCTCTTGGTGAGTTTGGGGCAAAGCCTTAAGTCTCTCCAAAGCTCCTCACAAGAAGGAAAAGTGCATCTCTGAAAAGAAATTGTATAAAAAGAGAGGTTCATTTTGTTGTTATGAGCAATAAACTTGTATTGACTATCGGCATGATGGTGATTGCATTGAACTTGAGTGCGCATGCTTCAACAAGTATTCCATCGTATAAAGAAGTCGAGCGCCTAGTCGGTTCAGTTCAGCGACCATTTGTGCTCATAAACGAACGCGAGGCCGAATCCCTAAAAAAGACCGGCAAGTTTGACAAATTGATCCATTCATATGCCGAAGAGTTGCTGAAAACTAATGTAGCAATTCCTGCATATGGCGGCCATTTTCACCACTTCTTTTGCGACTGCGGCACTCTGCTCACGGCTCCGGCCGGCAATATAGAGCAGCCATTCTATACATGCCCTGCGTGCGGAAAGACATTTTCCGGTGAGCGAT
>JAEWSK010000196.1 GCA_023398345.1 Armatimonadota bacterium
ATCGTGCAGACCGATCATATCCATCTCATGGGTCACGCGGCCGATCTCGAACGCCAGCCCTCCCCACATGTGCTTGCATTTCAACTGAAACGAGGCCGCGCGCCAGGCATCCGTCCAGCGCTCATCCGGCAGTTGCACCTGCATTACAGGGTCCTCTACCTTCGGGAACGGCGGAACGGCCGTCCCCGTAGGACATGTCCACAGTCTGACCTCCTGCATGAGCTCGTCCCACGAGGAAGCCTCACGATGCTCTCGGGTCATTTGGCGAACGCTCTTGAGTTTCTTGGCCGCCAATTCTTTGGTGAATGTCTGCGCGGTCTGCCCGCTGCCGACTCTTGTCACGAAGACACCCTGTTCGGGGATGAGGATCGACCCCTCCTCTAGATCGCTAACGCGAAACGTGAAGCCGCCCGACTTACTCCAAACGGTAATTCGACTGTCCAGACCCAGGCGACTGCTCGGAGCATAAAGCAGCGGCAAGACGATGCCTCGCCTCGCATCGCCCGCAGCCCGCGATTGCCACCTGCGCTCTCCGGTCAGCGTCGTTCCCTTATCACCAGTTAGGGGCGCCATCGGGCCGGTGATTGCCACATATGGCTCCACCCAACCGTCGAACTCTTTGTTGTTCGTTTTTTCCTGCAAGCCCCACTCGATTTCCACATCCATTCGTTTCCACGCGCCTATGTTGGGGCTAACTATGCCTATGCTAGGCACAGGCGCTTTGGCGTCTTCGCAGAACACCGCGACCATTTCCGTAGCCGCCGCTACCCGAACGTTGTAAGCAGAGTCCATCATTGCGGTAGGGTCGCTCTTATATGTCCAGGTGCGCTGATCCGCCGATATCTCGGGATTGCTAAGGACTCTATCTACCGTCCACCCGAACCAGCCGAACGAAGTAGGATAGTCCCTGACCTCAACGTCTTTCGGTGAAGGAATAGCCTTGGCATCCGCCGGCCAGTGCAGTTGCACTTCGTAGTCTACCAATCCACCCGTCCAGAGCAGGCTCGCCTGCAGCTTGCCTTTAGGCTTAGGGAGCAGCGGTTTGAGCAGATCGGGCATATTGTAGAATATGCTTTTAAGTTCAGATTCGGGCAGCGCATCGTAAGCTGTCCGATACACTTTATCCAGCCGATCGAGGCGGTGCGGGATAAAATAAGCTTCCGGCTTCTCTTGTAATGCACGATCGGCACGCCATTCATGTGTCCATGGCGCAATGTCTACCGGTTTGTCTGTCAGTTTTGCCCAAGATTGGCCTTTGTTCATATTGTCCGTTTTTTCTCCCGCGTTACAGATCACAGCTGTAGCCATTGTCATAGCAATCAAAAGCAGTATTGTTTTCAAGATGTCCAGCCCCCTATGTTTGTGCCAGTTGTGTTGAGAGAGTTGCGCACACAGATTCCGGCGCCGGTGGTTTGTAACCGAGCGAGCTGTGTGGCCTGACTTTGATTATACTCCATCCGCCACGCCTCCACAAGAACTTGCGCCTCCAGCAGCGTATCGAACACCTCGCGATTCAACAATTTATCGCGCTGTATCTTTATACCTGTTCTGCCTTGAACTTTACTTATTTTCTCGCAATAACTGGAGCAGATTAAGGGGGTAAGGACAGTGGCAAAAATGTTAGGACATTCGACCACCGCTACGGTACATAATATGTATAGTCACCCAGTCCTAAAACACCAACGTGATACCCTCGCTGTCACAGAGGATATGCTCAAACAAAAGCCCTCGATCCGAGTGATCGAGGGTTAGCGTGTCCGTTTTGTGTCCATTCTGTTGTTTGCGGCCCTGATTTGAGCACAAAAATGGCGGAGAGGCCGGGATTCGAACCCGGGACCCGGCTTATAACCGAGTAATCACTTAGCAGGCGATCGCTTTCGACCACTCAGCCACCTCTCCGCGTGAATATATTTTACCATGACGAATGCCAAACCGGCAAATGATTATATATTGAAGTGTGCATATTGCATTTGCAAGATTAGCTCTGAGGTTTTTTTACACTAAGACTCCCCCGAAATTGCGCTGCTATTTAACCTCGATGCATCAAAGCCACAGATTTATCCCGTATTTTACACACGCTCAGAATTGACACTTGGCAGCTTAAGTGAGTATGATACATTTGTATTTATGATCTTCTTGATTGACGCTTTGGGGTAGCGGCAGTTGCCGAAAGTCGTTATTGACAGCCTCAGAATTGAGTACCTGGACGCGGGCGTTGGTTTGCCGCTTGTGTTCGTGCCGGGTTTGTACGGGTCGGCGGAGTGGTTCCGGTATCAAGTATCCGGGCTTTCTGACCGCTACCGAGTGCTGAGTTGCAGTTTGCGCCCGGCTCGCGGCAGAGCCCAATATTCCCTCAATCTGCTCGCGGACGACCTGTTACGATTCCTCGATGAGATGAGAATACACAGCGCGGTTGTGATAGGTCATAATCTTGGCGCAATGGTTGCCCTAAAGCTCGCCGCAATTCACCCCGAACGTGTCCCGGCGGCTGTGGTCGTATCGGCGACGCCGTCATTTGCCGGAATCAGTAATGAGGACATCATCGAACACCTTTCACCTGGTGAGATCGAGATTGACAGCTTTTGGACGCAGTTGTGGAAGAAAATAGCCCGAAAGCCGCCATTGCATATCGACGAATCGGATCCTCTCGCTCATCTCAGGCGACACAGCGCAATTAATTATTCCACGCTGAATGCCCGTCTGCGGCTTATGCGCGAAACGGACGTAACTCCAATACTTGCCGAAGTGCAGGCTCCAACGCTTGTAGTTGCGGGCGCAAATGACTGGTCGAAAATACTGGCCGGATCACAAGTCATCGACCAAGCGCTGTCAAAATCGGCAATCGATGTAATAGAAAATACCGACCACTTCTGCTTTTTTACCCGGCACGATCTGTTCAATGCGCTTCTGGACGATTTTGTCGGCCGCGAGGTTCCACGACTGTGAGTTTAATCGACACCCATGCTCATCTTAACGACCAGAAATTCGGCTCGGATGTGGATGATGTAATTGCCAGTGCGAATGCCGCTGGGGTAGATCGCATTATTGTCTGCGGATATGACCTGGAATCGAGCCGAACGGCAGTGGAACAGTCGCAGCGCTTCGATTGCGTATATGCGACTGTCGGCGTTCATCCACACGACGCAAAAAACTACTCACCAGAGATAGAATATGCCATCGAAGAGCTATCTCGCGCGCCGAAAGTTCTTGCAATTGGTGAAATCGGGCTGGACTATCATTACGATTTCAGCCCACGCAACGAGCAAGCAATTGTATTTGAGGCGCAATTGAAATTGGCGGCAAAACTGAATTTGCCGATTGTAATTCACAGCCGCGAGTCCAACGACGATGTGATGCAAATATTGAAAGATCACGCGGAAAATATAGTCGGATGCGTTTTTCACTGTTTTGCCGGCGATGTGGAATTTGCACAGACTGTGCTCGATATGGGGTTTTATATCGGCATCGATGGCCCAGTTACCTATAAGGCCTCGGAAAAATTAAGATCAGTCATAAAGATGTGCCCACTCGATAGGCTGCTTGTAGAAACCGACTGCCCGTATCTGTCGCCGAATCCGCATAGGGGAAAGCGCAACGAGCCGTCGTATTTGCGGTATATAGCCGAAGAGGCTGCGCGCGTGAAGGGCATTTCATTTGAAGAATTTGCAAAAGCCAGTTCAGATAACGCGATAAGATTTTTTTTGCAAAAGCGACCGTAAAGCATTTTTTATATAAAAATTATAGTTGGCGCAGTAGCATTGGCACAGGGCAATCTGTTCTTAACTTAGGGAGACTGCAAACATGAGCGCACACAAACAAAAACTTCGCCCAATGGGAATCGCGGACATTCTCGATGAGACGGTGGAGTTGTACAAGACCAACTTCCTGCTGCTCGTCGGCATTGCTGCGTTTGTGTATGTGCCTTACTCGATACTTGAGCGATATGCAATGTCTCGGCATGCTCTGGCTCTTGCGACGTCAACTAGCTCTAGTGCCGCACCGCGCATGACGGACATGGTTTTAATGATTGGAACTTTGCTGATCTCATATGCTTATCTGCTAATAACCACGCCAATAATGACCGGCGCACTGACCTATGCTATATCGGAGAGATATTTAGACCGCAAAATCACGATCATTGAGAGCTACAAGCGCGTTTTTGGCGCATCGATCTTCGGCCAATTGATATGTGCTGATCTCGTAAAAATAGCAGTAGTAATTATCCCAATTGTTCTGGCAGCAATTATCGCTGCAATGACCTTTGCGACGATAGCCGTTGCTGGTAAAAAGTTTGGTGTGATAATAGCAATTGTCACGGGCTTGTTTGTGCTGGTCGCAGTTATCGCTATGATTTATCTCACTTTAAGGCTGGCACTGTTGGAGACGTCGATAGTTATTGAGAAAAAGAAAATCGGCGATGCGCTGTCGCGCAC